>DAIMKK010000015.1:0-16671 GCA_036721745.1 Pseudolabrys sp.
CGTCGGAGAGATTGAGCGACATGGCGCCGGCGTCGATGGTGGCGAGGTCGAGAATGTTATTGATGAGCGCGAGCAGCGCATTGGTCGAGGCCGTGATGTAGCCAAGATATTCGCGCTGCTTGTCGGTAAGCGGGCCGAACGCCGGATCGCCGAGGAAATGCGCGAAACCGATGATGTTGGTGAGCGGCGAGCGCAATTCGTAAGAGACGTGGTGCACAAAATCGATCTTGATAGCGTCGGCGGTTTCCAGCGCCTCGTTCTTCTCGATCAGCGCGCGCTCGACATTCACGGTGTCGCTGACGTCCTGGAAGGTGACGAGCGTCGCGCCGTCGGGCAGCGGCATGGTGGTCATGTCGATCATCATGCCGTCGCGCCGCTCGATGCGCGCGACGATCGGCTCGCGGTCGTCGATCGCCGTCACCGCGGCGCGCAGGTTTCGCCAAACATTGTTGTCGTCGTGCATCGCCTGCGCCCAGGCGGTCACCGCTTCCACGTGAGGATGCTGGTCGAGCGCCTCGGGCGAAAGCTTCCACATGCGCTGGAACGCCGGATTGTGCAGCCGCACGCGGCCGTCCGAGCCGAACACCGCGACCGCTTCGGCCAAGTGATCGAGCGTCTCGCTCTGCACCTTGATCAGCGCATCGTAGCGGCGATGCAAAGCGAGGCGCTCGGTGACGTCGTCGTAGAGATAAGTGACGCCGCCCTCCGGATTGGGCGCGGTGACCACGCGCAGCGTGCGGCCGTCCGGCAAATGCCACATGTGCTCCTGCGGCTCGACCGTGCGGTAGGCCTCGTAAAGCTGCTGCTTCCATAGCCGGAAGTCCTGCTCCTCGGGCAGCTTACGCTCGGCGCGCAGCGTATCGAGCACGGCCGAGTCGGTCGGCATCTGGTCGAGCAGGCCGGCTTCGAGTTCGAACAGCGAGCGGAACGCGGCGTTGTAGAAGATCAGCTTGCGGTCGACATTGAAGATGGCGACGCCGGTGGCGAGCTGGTCGAGCACGCGGCGGTGCGCCTCGATCATGCGCGCAAGATCGGCGCGCATGGCCTCCACTTCGGTGGCGTCGATCGCCATGCCGGCTGAGCCGGCGCCGGTCGGCGCGTCCATCACGTCGAAGATGCGGCGCTGGCCGGCGGCGATGGCCGGCAACCGTTCGGAATGCGGGCTGCCGCCGGCGCGCGCTTGGCTGAGCTTGTCGCGGGCGGCACGGTCGAGCAATTCCAGTTCGCGCGTCACCGCGTCGGTCGCATCCTCGGCCTCCACCGCGCGGGCGTAGGCGGAATTCACGAAGATCAGCCGGCCGTCCTGGTCGCGCGCCCAGACCGGGGCGGGCAGTGAATTGAGTAGCGCTTTCATAGTTTCGACGTCGCCCAGCAATCCATCGTGGCGGGCGGCGAGATCCATGAGATCGCTCTCGATGCCGCTGACGTCGCGCAGCCGGAGTACCGCGCGCCCCGCCACCGCGCGCCCTTCCGCCTCGAGCGGACGGCCGGCCTTGGTGGTGAGCGTCATCACGAAGCCGCGGCCGTCGCCGCGCAGCGCGTCGACCGCGTGCTGCATGCGTTGCGCGGCCGCCGGCTCCAGCCAGGCGCCGAAGGCGAGCACGCGTTCCGGCACCGAACCAGTCACGACGATGGCGGTGTCGCCGAAAATTTCCGCTTCGTCGCTGCCTGCCGCCCAGGCCACCAGCACCTGCGGTTGCGACAGCAAAAGCGTCTTGAGCCGGTCGATTTCGGCGCGCAAGGTCATGGCCTCGTCGTGCGCCGAATTTTCTTTTGTGGCAGCGGCCTTGCGCGTACGCAGCAGCACGACGGTGGCGAGCACCGCGAAGCAGACCAAAGCGAGCGTCAGCGGCAGGGTGGTGATCTGCTGGCGTCCGGCCGCCGCGCCGGCGCGGATCATGTCTTCGACCAGGCTAAAGGCCGCGCCCACCCCGGCGTGAGCCGGCGTGCTGAGCACGCTGCAAAGCGTTGCAAAAACGAAGGCGGCGAGGAATCCACCCCGCCTCGCACGAGAACGCAGCCTCTCGTTCGCCGTCCGGATTGTCTCCGGCATTCAGACCTGCCCCAGGAATGCGAGCGACATCCGCCGCGCCGTTCGCGAATCGCAGGACTTTACCCCCGTGAGGACTCATGCCGAAAGAGTCCAGATCGTGAACGGGAGCCGGATTGGCCGCGCCATCGTTGTTTTGATTGCGCATGACCTTATCCAAAAACCGGTTTCCGCTTTTCGGGGTCATGCGCGTGCTATTTCAGCGCTTGTGCCCGCTTCGCCATATCCTCGACGCTGATGCGGCCGAGCGCCAACGAAAATGCGCGCATAGCTTCGACCAGCGCCGGTTTCACGACGTCATTGGCCAGCACCGAGTTGGGCAGCGGCGGATCGGCGGCGTCCTCGGCGGCGCTGGCGGCGCGCAGAATGTCCTCGGCGCTGATGCGGCGGTGCTCGCGCGCGAGTTCGTAGCCGCCGTGCGGTCCGCGCACGCCGCGCAGGATGCCATCGCGCACCAGCGCCTGCAGCACCGGTTCGAGATGGCGAGGGGGGAGCTTATGGCGCGCCGCCAGCGCCTTGGCCGAGACCGGCCGCTTGTGGGAGTTGATGGCTACGTCGAGTACGGCGGCAATGGCAAGAATTCCCTTGCGGGATAACAGCGGCATGTTGGGCACCAGTCACAAATAAGTCGAGCGGTAATAAGCTACGGTCTAACTTCCCAAAACTTATTGCAAGTATGTCAACCGCCGGTGGAGCCAAATCCACCGCTTCCGCGTGTGGTTTCGTCAAGAGAATCGACCTCGTGCAATTGCGCACGCGCCACGGTTGCAACGACCAATTGGGCGATTCGCATGCCGCGCGAAATAACGACCGCTTCACCGCCGAGATTCACAAGCAGCACCTGTAATTCACCGCGGTAATCGGCATCGATGGTGCCGGGCGCGTTGAGCACGGTGAGCCCGTGCTTGACCGCGAGACCCGACCGCGGCCGCACTTGCGCCTCGTGGCCCGGCGGCAGCGCGATGGCGAGGCCTGTGGGAACGAGCGCGCGCGCGCCGGGCGCAAGCGGCACGTCGGCCGGCACTGCGGCGATCAGATCGAGGCCGGCGGCAAGCGCGCTTTGATAGGACGGCAGCGGTAGGTCTTTGCCGTGCGGGAGGCGCATGATGCGCACGTCGATGGCGCCACTCATCGCACAAGCTCCTCCGCGATGCGCGCGATCAGCATCGCCGCCACGGCTTCTTTCGATTGCGGCGGCCAAGGCTCGATGCCCTGCGCCGTGACCAATTGAATCGTGTTGCGGTCGCCGCCCATGATGCCGGTTTGCGGCGATACATCGTTGGCCAAAATCCAGTCGCAGCCTTTGCTCGCAAGTTTTGCTTTTGCATTGGCGGCGACGTTTTCGGTTTCGGCGGCAAAGCCGATCACCAGTGCCGGACGCTGCGACTTGCGATGCGCGATGGTCGAGAGGATGTCGGGATTTTCGACCAAAGACAGTTCCGGCGTAGCCTGGCCGGCCTTCTTCTTGATCTTCTGTTCGCCGGCATCGACGACGCGCCAGTCGGCGACCGCGGCGGCGAAGATCGCGACATCGGCCGGCAGCGCGCGCTCGACCGCTTGCAGCATCGCGCGCGCCGTGACGACATGCACGGCATTGACGCCGGGCGGATCGGGCACATTCACCGGTCCACTCACCAGCGTCACCGTCGCGCCGGCGCGCGTCGCCGCCGCGGCAATGGCGTGGCCCTGCTTGCCGGAGGAACGGTTGGCGATATAGCGCACCGGGTCGATCGGCTCATGCGTCGGCCCGGAGGTGATGAGCACGCGCTTGCCTTTGAGCGGCTGCGCTTCGTCAGCATTGAGCAGTTTCTGGACCGCGGTGGCGATCTCCAGCGGCTCGGCCATGCGCCCCGTTCCGCGTTCGCCCGATTCCGCCATCTCGCCTTCGTTGGGCCCGACCAGGGCAACGCCGTCGGCAACAAGTTGCGCGAGATTGCGCTGCGTCGCTTTGTTCGCCCACATGTGCGGATTCATCGCCGGCGCCAAGAGTATCTTGGCGTCGGTCGCCAGCAGCACCGCGGTGGCGAGATCGTTGGCGTGTCCGCCAGCAAGTTTTGCCATTAAGTCGGCGGTGGCCGGCGCCACCACGATGAGATCGGTCTCGCGCGCGAGGCGAATGTGGCCGACGTCGAATTCGCTGCCGGCGTCGAACAGGTCGGTGAAGACGCGTTCGCCGACGATGGCACCGGCCGACAGCGGCGTGACGAAATGCTCGGCGGCTTTGGTGAGGATGCAGCGGACGGCAATGCCGCGCTCTTTCAGGCGGCGGATAAGATCGAGCGATTTGTAGGCGGCGATGCCGCCGCCGATGATCAGCAGCACGCGCTTTAATCCGGCGGAGGGCGCCGGCATGGCGCGGCGAGACGATTGAGTGCCGGTTTTTTTGGAGCCGCTCTCGGCCACGGCCGGGACATCGCTTTCGGCGGCGGCTCCGCGCAGGATGGTGCGCACCTCG
The DNA here is from genome assembly GCA_036721745.1 of Pseudolabrys sp. Lineage (GTDB taxonomy): Bacteria > Pseudomonadota > Alphaproteobacteria > Rhizobiales > Xanthobacteraceae > Pseudolabrys. The sequence continues at coordinate 4,506 of DAIMKK010000015.1, forward strand.
TCCTCGACCGAGCGGCCGTTGCGCGCCGCGCGCAGGCGGAGCTGCTTCTTGAGCACTTCGTCGAGCTGCCGGACGGTGAGGGAGGCCATGGGAATACCCGCTATAATAGAGGTACTTAGCATAGTTATGATTGCACTGCAATCAATGCAATCAAAGGGCCTAAACTCAGGACAATGCGCGCAATGCGCCGCGCACGGCGTCGGAACTGATGCCGGTGATCAGGCGTTCGGTTTCCGCATGCGCCTGCTTCCACACCGGAAAAGCTTTGCTCAGCAGCGCGCGGCCGGCGGCGGTGATCGTCAGGCGACGGCTGCGCTTGTCCTCTTTGTCGACTGCGACTTTCACCAAATGCCGCCGCTCCAGCGGCTTGAGATTGGCGGTCAACGTCGTGCGGTCCATCGCGAGCAGCGCGGCCACGCTGCCGATGCTCGGCGGTTCCGGCCTGTTGAGCGACATCAGCAGGGAAAACTGCCCTTGCGTGAGGCCGAGCGGGCGCAGCACCTCGTCGAAGCGGCGCGCCAGCGCGCGCGCCGCCCGCTGCACGTGCAGGCAGAGGCAGGCGTCGCGCACCTCATGGGTGGCGGCAAGCGGGAGTTCCCGGGGGGACTCTTTGCGGCTTGACATGGGGGCTATTATGTTGATATCAACCTAATTGTCAATGATGCAAACGCGCCAAGGAGGAAGTTATGCAAGTCCAGTCTTATTTGACTTTCGAGGGCCGCGCCGAAGAGGCGATCGAATTCTACAAGAAGGCGCTCGATCCCAAGGTGACCATGCTGATGCGCTGGAAGGACAGCCCCGACAAATCGATGTGCTCGCCCGGCAACGAGAACAAGATCATGCACTCCTACATGACCATCGGCGAGACCGGCGTGATGATTTCCGACGGCCGCAGCACCGGCAATCCGAAATTCGACGGTTTCGCGCTGTCGATCGCCACCAAGACCGAGGCGGAAGCCGACAAACTGTTCAACGCGCTCGGCGAAGGCGGCAAGGTGACCATGCCGTTGGGCAAGACGTTCTTCTCGCCGCGCTTCGGCGTGGTCGCCGACAAGTTCGGCGTGAGCTGGATGATCCTGGTGGCACAGTAAGCGTCCGAGAAACGCGACGCGATAGTGAGGAGGAGCCCCATGCCGGCCGGCTCAATGAAAAGCAAGGACTTCGTGATCTCGCGTGTCTTCGACGCGCCGCGCGATCTGGTGTGGAAGTGCTTCACCGAGCCGGAACGGATGAAGCAGTGGTGGGGCCCCAAGGGTGTGAAGGTGGTCAAGGCAAAAATGGATCTGCGCCCCGGCGGCACCTACCACTACGGCATGCAGACCCCCGACGGAAAAGTCATGTGGGGCAAGTTCGTCTATCGCGAAATCGTGCCGCCGGAAAAGCTGGTCTTCATCAATTCGTTTTCCGACGAGGCCGGCGGCCTGGCGCACCATCCGATGAGCGTAAGCTGGCCGCTGGAAATGCTGTCGGTGTTCACCTTCGAGGAACAGCCGGGCGGCAAAACCAGGTTCACCATCCGCTGGTCGCCGCACGATGCGACCGTCGAAGAGCAACAAACCTTCGATGCCGGCCACGCCAGCATGACGCAAGGCTGGGGCGGCACCCTGGATCAGCTCGCCGCGTATCTGGCGACGGCGAAATAAAAAAGGAGACGCACACAATGCCGATCGCCAAGCGCAAAATCGCGCCCTGTCTTTGGTTCGACACGCAGGCCGAGGAGGCGGCGAAGTTCTACGTCTCGGTGTTCGAGAATTCCAAGATCACCTCGATCAGCCGTTTTCCCGACGCTGGGCAAGATGTGCACCAAAAGCCGGCGGGATCGGTGATGGTTGTGGCCTTCGAAATCGACGGGCAATCCTTCACGGCGCTCAACGGCGGCCCGCAATTCAAATTCGACGAAGCGATCTCTTTCCAGGTCATGTGCGATACCCAAGTCGAAATCGACTACTACTGGAGCGCGCTGACCGCGGGCGGTCAGGAGGGCTCCTGCGGCTGGCTGAAGGACAAATACGGCCTGTCCTGGCAGGTGGTGCCGAGCGCGATCCCGAAGATGATGACCGATCCCGACGCCAGGAAATCCGCGCAGGTGATGAACGCCTTCATGAAAATGAAAAAGCTCGATCTCGAAACGATCACGCGCGCCTACGCAGGGCAAAGCGCATGAGCGGGGCGGCAACGAAAAACGCCCAATACGGCGAGGGCACCGTCGTCATCACCCGCGTGCTCGACGCGCCGCGCGCGCTGGTATGGCAGGCCTGGACCGATCCGAAAATGCTTGGCGAATGGTTCGGCCCGCGCGGCTTCACCAGTTCGGTGCCCGAGCTGGACCTGCGCGTGGGAGGCGCCTTGCGCATCGTTATGCACGGGCCGGACGGCAACGATTACCCGATGAAGGGCGTGTTCCGCGAGGTGGTCGCGCCGGAGCGGCTGGTGTTCAGCAATATTGCCATCGACAAAGACGGCCATCATCTGCTGGAAGGCGAGACCACGGTCATCCTGGAAGAGCGGGGCGGCAAGACCACGCTGACGATGAACTCGCATATGGTCGGCCTGGTGCCGTTCGCGCCGCAGATGCTCGCCGGCATGGAAGCGGGCTGGACGCAGAGTATCGACAAGCTGGAAGCACTGGTGGCGCGCAGCTGATCGCGTCACACCAGCCGCCACACCACCAAGGCCAATAGCGCGGCGATCGCCCACAGCGCCACCGCGGTCCAGCGGTTGCGGCGCTGCTCGGCGCGGCCGATGGCTTCCACCGTCTCCGGCGACAGCACCAGGCCGTGGCGGGTGATGTCGTCGATCTGGTCAAGCAGCTCAGCCGAGCGGCCTAGCAGTGCCGGCACCTGGCCGAGGAAACGGCCGATTTCGCCGGCGCCTTCAGCGGCGCCCTCCAGCCGGCCGGCGGGACCGAGATTGCGCTCGATCCATTCGCGCACCACCGGATCGGCCACGCTCCACATGTCGAGCTTGGGGTCGAGCGTGCGCGCGACGCCTTCCACCACCACCATGGTTTTCTGTAGCAGCAGAAGCTCGGGCCGCGTGCGCATGTCGAATAGGCCGGTCACCTCGAACAGCAGCATCAAGAGCTTGGCCATCGAGATGTCTTCGGCGGTGCGGTTGTGGATCGGCTCGCCGATGGCGCGGATGGCCTGGGCGAAACTCTCGACCGAATGCTGGCGTGGCACATAGCCGGCGTCGAAATGCACCTGCGCGGCGCGCATATAATCGCGGGGGATGAAGCCGAACAGAATTTCGGCCAGGAAGCGGCGCTCCTTCGGCCCGAGCCGGCCCATGATGCCGAAATCCACGGCCACGAGACGGCCGTCGTCATCGACGAACAGATTGCCGGGATGCATGTCGGCGTGGAAAAAACCGTCGCGCAAGGCATGGCGCAGGAAACTCTGAATCACCTTGTGGCCGAGCGCCGGCAAATCGAGGCCCTTGGCTTCGAGCGCGGCGCGGTCGTTGAGCGGCGTGCCGTCGATCCATTCCAGCGTGAGCACCTCGCGCGCGGTGCGGTCCCAGTCGACCGTCGGCACGCGGAAATCGGCGTCTTCGCGCGTGTTCTCCGCCATCTCTGACAGCGCGGCCGCCTCCAGCCGGAAATCCATTTCCATCGCCACCGAGCGGGCGAGCGTCGCCACCGCTTCGACCGGGCGCAGCCGCTGCGCCTCGAGCGACAGGCTTTCCGCCTTGCGCGCCACGTAGAAAAAGGCGTCGAGATCGGATTTGAAACGGCGCTCGATGCCGGGCCGCAGGATTTTCACCGCCACCGGCTTGTTGCCGCCTTCTTGCGCCACTTCCGCCCGATGCACTTGTGCGATCGAAGCTGCAGCGACGGCGGGCCCGAAGCTGGCATAGGCTTCTTTCACCGGCTTCTCGAACGCGGCAGCGACCACCGCTTCCGCCTCGCTTTGCGGAAACGGCGCCATCTTGTCCTGCAGGCTTTCGAGATCGCGCGCGATCGCCTTGCCGACCACGTCGGGGCGGGTGGCCATGAATTGGCCGAGCTTGACGTAAGTCGGCCCGAGCTTGGTCAATGCCGCCGCGAGCCGGCTGGAGCCGTCTTTCGCGCTGGGACGCTCGAGCAGGCGGGCGAAGGCGATGGCGGTCTTCGCCGGCAGCGGCAGTGGCCGGGTATCGACCAGCGCGAACACGCCTTCGCGCGCGAACACGAAACCGGCGCGTGCGAGGCGGGTGAGATGGGAGAGGGCGGAAATCACAACTTCCAGCCCGAATGCAGCGCCACCACGCCGGCGGTCATGGTCGAGAACGATACGCGACGAAAACCGGCCTCTTCGATCATCTTGGCGAATACCAGCGGCTTGGGAAACTTGCGGATCGATTCAACGAGATATTGATAGGCCTCGCGGTCGCCGGTCACGGCTTCGCCGATGCGCGGGATCACGTTGTAGGAATAAACGTCGTAGAGCGAGCTTAAGCCCGGCAGGTCGACGGAAGAAAACTCCAGGCACAGAAAACGCCCGCCGATCTTGAGCACGCGAAAAGCCTGCTCAAGCGCGCGCTCGATGCGCGGCACGTTGCGGATGCCGAAGGCGATGGTGACGCAGTCGAAGCTGCGGTCGGGATAAGGCAGTTCCTCGGCATTGCCTTGCTCGAAGGTCACCGCTTCGTCGTGACCGCGTTGGCGTGCGCGTTCGCGGCCGACGGCCAGCATGTCGGTATTGATGTCGCAGACGGTGACGCGCGTGCCGGCGCCGCCGGCCTCCACCACGCGGAACGCCACGTCACCGGTGCCGCCGGCGAGATCGAGCAAAGCGAAATCGCGGTCCGATTTGGGCGGATGGACGGCGCTCAGCAGTGCGTCCTTCCAGGCCCGATGCAGCCCGCCCGACATCAGGTCGTTCATCAGGTCGTAGCGGCGGGCGACCGAATGGAACACGTCGTCCACCAGCCCCTGCTTGTAGGCCAGCGGCACGGTTTTCTCGCCGAAATGGGTGTCTTCTTTGGTGTCTTTTTGGGCCTTGCCCATAGGCAATAATCCTTTGCGGGCAGGACCATAGCGCGGCAGGCCGGGGGGCGCTATGTGTGAACGGAACCAGAGTTAACCATGCCCGAGCTTCCCGAAGTCGAAACCGTGCGCCGCGGCCTGGCGCCCGCCATGGAAGGCGCGCGGCTTCTTGAAGTGGAGGTACGCGATCGCCGCTTGCGCTGGCCGCTCGCCAAGGACTTCGAAAAGCGGCTGACCGGGAAAACCGTGGAGGGGCTCGGCCGGCGCGCGAAATATCTACTCGCCGATCTGTCGTCTGGCGACGTGCTGATCATGCATCTCGGCATGTCGGGCTCGTTCCGCGTCGGCAAGGACGCCAAACCCGGCGTCTATTATCACGAGAAATCCAAAAGCACGGCGCACGACCACGTGGTGTTTCATATGTCGAACGGCGCCACGGTCACCTTCAACGATCCGCGCCGCTTCGGCTCGATGAAGTTGGTGGCGCGCGCCAAGTTGGAGCAGGAGCCGTTGTTGCGCTCGCTCGGGCCGGAACCCTTGGGAAATGAATTCGACGCCGCGATGCTGGCGGCGGCCTGCGCCGGCAAGAAGACCTCGCTGAAAGCCGCGCTGAGCGATCAGCGCGTGGTCGCGGGCCTCGGCAACATCTATGTCTGCGAGGCGCTGTTCCGCGCCAAGCTGTCGCCCAAGCGGCAGGCCTCCACCATCGCCGACCGCAATGGCAAGCCGAATGCGCGTGCAGTCGCGCTGGTCGATGCCATCAAGGCGGTGCTCAAGGATGCCATCGAAGCCGGCGGCTCCTCGCTGCGTGACCATCGCCGTACTGACGGCGCGCTCGGTGATTTCCAGCACAATTTCAGCGTCTATGATCGCGAGGGCAAGCCATGCCCCAACTGCAAGGGCAAGATTAAACGCATCGTGCAGACCGGCCGCTCGACCTTCTATTGCCCGAGCTGTCAGAAATGAGCCAAGCTGTGCCCGGAACCTGGGGCCAATGACATGCGCAGATTTGCTCTCATCCCTCTCGTATTCGCCTGCATGGCGGGCGTCGCGTTCGCCGCCGACTATCCCGACCACCCGATCCGATTCATCGTTCCGCAAGCGGCCGGCAGCGCCACCGACAACGTCGCGCGTATTTTGGCGTCGGTGATCGGTCCGGAACTGGGCCAGCCCGTCATCGTCGACGATCGTCCCGGCGGCGCGCTCACGCTCGGGCTCGATCTGGTCGCGAAATCGGTGCCCGACGGTTACACCATCGGCATGGGGCCGATCGGCGCGCTCGCCATCACCCGCCACATGGTGGCCAAGCTGCCCTACGTCATCGAGCGCGATTTCCAGCCGATCGCGCTGGTGGCGCGCGGCCATCTCTTGCTCGCGGTCTCGCCGCAGCTGCCGGTCAAATCGGTCACGGAGCTGATCGCCTATGCCAAGGCCAACCCTGGCAAGCTGACCAACGCCTCGTCCAGCAACGGCTCGCCCGGCCATGTCGGCGCCGAGCTGTTCAAATTCATGACCGGCACGCAAATCGTGCACGTGCCCTATCGCGGCGGCGCGCCGGCGCTCACCGATCTGATCGCCGGCCATGTCGACCTGATGTTCGAAAGCCTGCAATCGATCGCGCCGCTCGCCCACGCCGGCAAGGTGCACGCGCTCGGCGTGAGCGGCGCCAAGCGCTCGCCGGCGTTCCCCGATCTGCCGACGATCGGCGAAAGCGTGCCCGGCTATCTGGCGCCGACCTGGACCGGCGTGATCGCGCCGGCCGGCGTCCCGCGGCCGATCGTCGACAAACTCAATGCCGCGATCAACAAGGCGCTGGTGTCGGAGGCCTTCAAGGAGAAGTTCGCCAAGATCGGCGACGAGCCGGCCGGCGGCACGCCAGAGGAATTTGCCGAGACCATCAGAACCGATTCCGCCAAATGGGCGGACGTCATCAAGCGCGCGGGCGTCAAGCTCGAGTAAGCCTCTTCGTCATGCCCGGGCTTGACCCGGGCATTCATGATGGGCTGCAACAATAGGAGGACCTACGATTTTCACTTTCGCGATGCCTCGTGGATTGCCGGGTAAAGCCCGGCAATGACAGAGTAGAGTAAGGAGAGCGCGCATGAGCTACCAGAACATCGTCGTCGAGAACAAAGGCCGGGTCGGCATCATCCGGCTCAACCGTCCGCAGGCGCTCAATGCGCTCAACTCTGCCCTCATTGGCGAACTCATCCAGGCGATTGACGCGTTCGAGGCCGACGAGACTATCGGCTGCCTGCTGATTACCGGCGGCGACAAGGCCTTCGCCGCCGGCGCCGACATCAAAGAGATGGCCGACAAGACCTTCATAGAGGCCTATCTCGGAAACTTCGCCGCCGACTGGGACCATGCCACGCGAAGCCGCAAGCCGATTGTCGCCGCGGTCGCGGGCTTCGCGCTCGGCGGCGGCTGCGAGCTCGCCATGCATTGCGACATCATCGTCGCCGCCGACACCGCCAAATTTGGCCAGCCCGAGATCAAGCTCGGCGTCATTCCCGGCATCGGCGGCACGCAGCGGCTGACGCGCGCGGTCGGCAAGGCCAAGGCGATGGATATGATTTTGACCGGCCGCATGATGGATGCGGCGGAAGCGGAACGCTCAGGGCTGGTGGCGCGCGTAGTGCCGGCGGCGAGCCTGCTAGACGAGGCAATGAAGGTGGCCGACACCATCGCCAGTTTCTCGCTGCCCTCGGTGCTGGCGGGCAAGGAGGCGATCAATCGCGCTTTCGAAGGCGGGCTCGCCGAAGGCGTGGTGTTCGAGCGGCGCATCTTCCATGCGCTCTTTGCCACGGACGATCAGAAGGAAGGCATGAAGGCCTTCGTCGAGAAGCGCAAGCCACAGTGGAAGAATAGATAACGCGATACGAATTTTTTTGCTGTCGTCCCCGCCTTCGCGGGGACGACAACAACTACTTTCTCACGCAAATAATTCTGACCACTGCCGCCTTGGCGTCGCCGGTTTGCGTTTGCGCCGTCTCAATGTGGTGCGCGGTGAGAAAAGTGCGGATGGTCTCAGCGCTGATCAGCCGCACCGGCGGTGCCGAGGCCTCGGCGCTGGCGAGCACCGCCTGGCCCATTTCCATCATGCCGAGGACTTGGCCATGCGCATCGAGCGCGGCGGCGCCGGAAAATCCCGCCATCGGCACCGGTTGGCGCAATTCGATCGCGTTGTCGCCCGTCAGCCGCGCCTTGATCTCGGTCAGCTTGCGGCTGCCGTCCTGCTCCTTCGGATCGGGAATGCCGATCAGCGTCAACTCGCCGGACTTGGGCGTACCCGGCGCGAGCACCAGCGGCGATATCTTGCGCGGTCCGTAGATGCGTAGCAGCGCGAGCCCGTTGTCGTGGTCCTCGGCCACGCGGTCGGCGTCGCCCAAACCGGAGGCGACGATTACCTGGCAGCCTTGCGTGAGCTTCAGGTCGGTGACGATGTGGCCTTGCGCGCTCACCACCAATCCGTTGCCGTATTCCACCGGTTTCGCCAGCGCGGCGAAGGGCGCGCTGCGCTCGGGAAACGGCGAGAACGCGCTCGCCATCGCGCCCATCACCGGCTCGACGATGGTCTCCATCATCTGGTCGTACAGCAAAGTGTAGCCGCGCACCTCGCCGTCGCGTATTTTGGCGCGCACGGAAAATCGCTTCAGGCCCTGCTGGCCGCTGACGAAGAAATTGTCGTCATTCAACACGCTGGACTCGATCCGGCGCGTGGCCGGCTCTTTTTTCTGCTGCTCGAACAGCGCGGCGAGCTTGAGAGTTGCATCCTTGATGCGGAAGGTCTCGACCTGCACCTCACCATGCGCCGAGGACCAGCGCGTGCCGCGCGCGGCCTCGCGCGTCTGCGGCACCAGCTTGCTCGGCAGGCCGATGCGGATGCCGGTGGCCGGATCCACCACCACGTTCCAGCCGAATTCATCTTCGTGCGCCTTGGCGGCGGCAACCAGGTCCGCGCGTTCGGACGGCGTGAGCACGCCGGTGACCTTGGCCTTATGGCGCTTCTGGAAATTCCTGATCGCCGCGAGCATCGGATCGTCGCCGCCGGACGCGCCGCTATAGTCGCCCGCCCACAGCAGTGCCGCCTGGATTTTCTGGCGCTCGCCGCGCGGGATGCCGGCGGATACATCGGGCGCCGGCTCGGCCTTGGCATCGGCGATTTTGGGCGCGGCAGGCTTTGCATCGACAGATTTGGCTTCGACAGGCTTGGCGGCCATGGGCTTTGCGGCAGCAGGCTTCCGAGCGACGGCCTTTGCAACGGCAGACTTTTTTGCCGCAGACTTGGCTACGGCCGGTTTAGTTTTGGCTGGGGCCGCTTTCCGCCTGGCGTGTTTGACGTGTTTTTTAGCCGGCGCGGCGTCCGTCTGCTTGGGCGCCGGCATGATGCCGGGCGAATCCTGCGCCAGCGCCGGACCGGCACCGACGAGCAGCGCGAGCACCACGAGGAACGGACCGCTACACATCGCTTTTACGCCACCCTGACGAGGTTTTGCGGCACCTTAGCCGATCAAGGCGAGGGTGCAAGGCATCAAGAGGCTGGCCTTTTATGCTTGCGCATGGCCTTTCCGAAAACCGGTTCCCACTTTTCGGGGCCATGCGCTAGGGTTACTCCGATGCTCGATGCAAAAGAACTCGAACGCTACGCGCGCCACATCGTGCTGCGCGAGGTCGGCGGGCCAGGGCAGGCCAAGCTGAAGGCCGCCCGCGTGCTGGTGATCGGCGCCGGCGGCCTCGGCGCGCCGGTGCTGCTTTATCTCGCCGCCGCCGGCTGTGGCACGCTTGGCGTGGTCGACGACGACACGGTGTCGCTGTCGAATTTGCAGAGGCAAGTGATTTTCTCGACCGACGATATCGGCACGCGCAAGGTGGACGGCGCCGAATCGGTGATCGCACGCCTCAATCCGCATGTGACCGTCGAAACGCATATGATGCGTGTCGATGCCAGCAACGCGCTAGACCTTATTGCGAAGTACGACATCGTCGCCGACGGCTCCGACAATTTCGCCACGCGCTATCTCGTCTCCGATGCCTGCTATTTCGCCAAGAAGCCGCTGGTCACCGCCGCGGTCGGCACCTTCGACGGCTCGCTCACCACCCTTCGTCCCTATGAGACGCGCACCGACGGCAAGCGCAACCCGACCTATCGCTGTCTGTTTCCCGAGCCGCCGCCGGCCGGCACCGTGCCGGCCTGCGCGGAAGCCGGCATCCTCGGCGCGCTGCCGGGCGTGCTCGGCTCGATGATGGCGCTGGAAGTGATCCGCGAGATCGTCGGCTTCGGCGAAGGCCTGATCGGGCGCTTGCTGATGGTCGACGCGCGCTCGATGCGGTTCGAGACGCTGAGTTACGACTGGGACCCGGGCAATCCTTTGAGTGGCGACAAGCCGACGATCAAGGATTTGTCACAACATTGACGGCAGCACGCGATCCGGCGGCTTATGCCCGTCCATGAAGGTCTTGATGTTGATGATGACCTTCTCGCCCATGTCGACGCGGCCTTCCAGCGTCGCCGAGCCCATATGCGGCAGCAGCACCACCTTGCCCTCGCGCGCAAGCTTCACCAGCTTCGGATTGACCGCCGGCTCATGCTCGAACACGTCGAGCCCGGCGCCGGCGATGTCGCCCGCCTCGATCAGGCGCGCGAGCGCGTTCTCGTCGATCACCTCGCCACGCGAGGTGTTGACGATATAGGCCTCCGGCCGCAGCATTTTGAGCCGGCGCGCCGACAGCAGGTGATATGTCGCCGGCGTGTGCGGGCAGTTGACCGAGACGATGTCCATGCGGGCGAGCATCTGGTCGAGGCTCTCCCAATAAGTGGCGTCGAGCTCTTCCTCGATCTTGGGCGCCACCTTGCGGCGGTTGTGATAGTGGATCTGCAGACCGAAGGCGCGCGCACGCCGCGCCACCGCCTGGCCAATGCGCCCCATGCCGATGATGCCGAGGCGCTTGCCCCAAATGCGCTTGCCCAGCATCCAGGTCGGCGTCCAGCCGGTCCAGTCCTTGTCGGAGGTCAGCACGCTGGAGCCTTCCACTAGCCGGCGCGGCACCGCCAGCACCAGCGCCATGGTCATGTCGGCGGTGTCCTCTGTGAGCACCCTGGGCGTGTTGGTGACGGTGATCCCGCGCTGCACGGCGGTGGCGACGTCGATATTGTCGACGCCGTTGCCAAAATTGGCGATCAACTTGAGCTGCTCGCCCGATTTGCCGAGCACCGAAGCGTCAATGCGGTCGGTGACGGTCGGTACCAGGACATCCGCCGTCCTCGCGGCGTCCTGCAGCTGAGCGTGCGTCATCGGCTTGTCGTCTGGATTGAAGCGGGCGTCAAAAAGTTCCCGCATGCGCAGCTCGACGCTGTCGGGCAGCTTACGGGTAACGATCACCAGCGGTTTTTTGGCCTTCGGCATGTCTGTTATACCGCGCCGTCCGGCGGCCCATTGTCGTGCCGTATGGGTGCCGTTCAGCCCTCTTTAACCGTGCTCGCCCACACTCCCGATTCTCGCGCGTGGGGTCTAAATCCGTACATTTTCCTACCAGATGGCAGTGACAACACAAAGCTTTGCAGGCGTGATCCGCCTTGTTTGTCGCGTGGCGCTTACCACCGGCATTTTGGCCATGCAGATGGCCGCAGGCCATGCGGCCGGAGACGTGAGCGCCGGCTCGGCCAGCGGCCTGCCGGTCCCGCGCTTCGTCAGCCTTAAGTCGGACCGGGTCAATGTGCGCTCCGGCCCCAACAAGGATCAGGAGGTGCGCTGGGTCTATACCCGCGCCGGCATGCCGGTGGAGATCACCGCCGAATTCGAGAACTGGCGGCGCATCCGCGACTGGGAGGGGGCGGAAGGATGGGTCTACCACTCGCTCTTGTCCGGCAAGCGCTCCGCGGTGGTGGTGCCGACCTTGAAGGACGATCTGGTGCCGCTTTATGCGAGTCCGGATGTGAAGTCCCCGGAGACCGCCCGCCTGCAATCTGGCGTGCTCGGCCAGCTCAAGTCCTGTAACGGCACTTGGTGCCAATTTGTCGGTAAGAATTTCGACGGCTGGATCCACCAGGAACGGCTGTGGGGCGCCTATCCGAACGAGAAGGTGGAGTAGCAAACTCCGCCGTCATCATCCGCGAAGGCGGCTGATCCAGTTCCCTCATAAATTTCAGTGATTACTGGATGCCCGCTTTCGCGGGCATGACAAACAGAACTAGCT
>DAIMKK010000016.1:0-5433 GCA_036721745.1 Pseudolabrys sp.
AGGGTCGCCGCATCTTCTCGCGCATGACGGTCTTGGAAAATCTGCAAATGGGCGCCACCACGGCCGATCCGTCCGCGTTCGCGGGCAATCTCGAACATGTGCTCACTCTGTTCCCGCGTTTGAAGCAGCGCTTGAACCAGCGCGGCGGTACACTATCGGGCGGCGAGCAGCAGATGCTGGCGATCGCGCGCGCGCTGATGGCGCGGCCGCGGCTCTTGTTGCTCGACGAGCCGTCGCTGGGTCTGGCGCCGCTGATCGTGCGGCAGATCTTCGACGCTATAAGGACGCTAAATAAGCAAGACGGGCTCACAGTATTCCTGGTCGAGCAGAACGCCTTCCATGCACTCAAACTCGCCCATCGCGGCTATGTCATGGTCAACGGTCTGATCACGCTCAGCGGCACTGGCCGCGAGCTTTTGGAACGGCCGGAGATCAAATCCGCTTATCTCGAGGGCGGCCGGCAAAAGGCAGGGGCGTGATGCTGAGCCTCATTTACGAAGAAGATTCATTCGGCGTGTTTGTCTTGGTCACCGTCATGCTCGGTGGCGGGGCAGCGGCGCTCTCTGGCCGCGCTATTGCCGCCACCTGGCGGCCATGGGCGCAGGTCGTTGCCTATAGTTTTATCTTGGGCGCGGTGGTGCGGTTCTTCCACTTTGCCCTGTTCGGCGGCACCCTGTTGTCGCTGCACTATTATCTGGTCGATAGCGCGGTCTGCCTGGCGTTCGGCCTGATCGGCTTCCGCGCCGCCCGCGCCGCTCAAATGGTCAAGCAATATCGCTGGATCAACGTCGCGGACGGCCCTCTGCGCTGGCGCCGCAAGCCGCAGTGACGTAATATTCAACGACATTGCAACTGCCGGCTTCACCTGAAGGGGAAAACACGATGAAGAGGATCACCACGCTCGGCCTCGCGCTGGGTCTTGGGTTCGCATTGGCGGGAACCGCCTCGGCGCAAGTCAAATTCGGCATGGCCGGCCCGATCACCGGACCAAGCGCCGCCACCGGCGCGCAGATGAAGAACGGCGTTGATCAGGCCTCCACTGACATCAATGCGGCAGGCGGCATTCTCGGCCAAAAGATCACGGTCCAGTATGGCGACGACGTTTCCGATCCCAAGCAGGGCGTCTCGGTCGCCAACAAATTCGCCGGCGACGGCGTCAAGTTCGTGATCGGCGACTACAATTCCGGCGTCACCATACCCTCTTCCGAGGTCTATCAGGAAAACGGCATCCTCGAGATCACTCCCGCCTCGACCAACCCGACCGTCACCGAGCGCAAGATGTGGAACATCTTCCGCGTCTGCGGCCGCGATGACCAGCAAGGCAAGGTGGCCGGCGAATACATCGTCAAGCATTTCAAGGGCAAGAAGATCGCGATCGTCCACGACAAGACCACTTACGGTAAGGGGCTTGCCGACGAAACCAAGAAGGCGATCGCCAAAGGCGGCATGAAAGAAGTGCTCTACGAGGGCATCAATACCGGCGAGAAGGACTATTCGGCGCTGGTCTCCAAGATCAAGCAATCGGGCGCCGATCTCGTTTATTTCGGCGGTTTGTACACCGAGGGCGGCCTGATCGTGCGGCAGATGCGCGATCAAGGCGTAAAGGCGCCGATGATGGGCGGCGATGGCATCACCTCGGACGAGTTCGCCTCGGTCGGCGGCCCCGGCGTCGAAGGCACGTTGATGACTTACGGCCCCGACCCGCGCAACAAGCCCGAAGCCAAAAAAGTAGTGGAGGAATTCCGCGCCAACAAGTTCGAGCCGGAAGCCTATACGCTCTACAGCTATGCCGGCGTGCAGGTCATCAAGCAGGCGGCGGAAGCGGCCAAGTCGCTCGACCCCAAAAAGGTGGCCGAGAAGATGCACTCGGGCATGAAGTTCAAGACCGTGCTCGGCGAGCTCTCCTTCGACAAGAAGGGCGACATCACCAAACTCGATTATGTGATGTACATCTGGAAGAAGGACGCTGGCGGCAAGGTCACTTACGTCGAATGCCCGGGCTCCGACTGCAGCAAAATGAAATAGGCGGCGCGCCGCCTGACGGAATGGCCCCGGCAGCAATGCCGGGGCTTTTTTCGGGCTGCTACCCGATCCTGCCCAGCGCCGGAAACGCCTCCAGCAACCACACACTCATCCAGTTGATGCTGCCGGTGAGGAAAGCAATGCCGGTGAGCACCAAGAGCGCGCCCATCGCCTGCTCGACGCGATGCAGATAATTCTTGAAGCGCGCCAAGAACGCCGCGAACGGCTCAATGGCGAAGGCGGCGATGAGAAACGGAATGCCGAGGCCGAGCGAATAGACCGCCAACAGGCCGGCGCCCTTGGTCACCGTCTGCTCGGACGCCGCCACCGCCAGGATGGTGGCCAGGATCGGCCCGATGCACGGCGTCCAGCCGAAGGCGAAGGCGAGCCCGATCACATAGGCGCCCCACAGCCCTACGGGCTTGGCCAGCTCCATCCGCTTCTGCCGGTGCAGTAGCGCGATCGGCGTGATGCCGAGGAAGTGCAGTCCCATGATGATGATGACGACACCGGCAATGGTCGATAGCGGCCCCGAATAGGCGCGGATCAGCGAGCCGATCACGCTGGCGCTGGCGCCGAGCGCCACGAACACGGTCGAAAATCCGAGCACGAACAGTGCGGCCGCTAGCACGGTTTCGCGCTTGACCCGCGGCTCCGGCTCGGCGTCCGCCAAGCGCTCCAGCGAGGTGCCCGCTAGGAAGATCAGATAGGGCGGTACCAAAGGCAGGACGCAGGGGGAGAGGAAGCTGACCAGGCCGGCGATCAGGGCGGTCAGGATGGGGACATTGCCATTCATGGCGCCCTAGATGCCCCGGCAACTGTGGCGATGGCAAGTCGGCAGGCGCGGGTCTGACTTATGTGTGATCGACCGTGATAGACTTGAGGCAGGAGCGCTCATGACGTTACGCAATCTCATCACCGATATTGCCGGCCTGCGGGTGGGCCATGCCGGCGACGCCAAGCTCGCCTCCGGCACGACGGCACTCGTATTCGACGCCGCCGTGGTGGCGAGCGTGGACGTGCGCGGCGGCGGGCCTGGCACGCGCGAAACCGCTTTGCTCGATCCGGCGCAGACGGTGGAAGGCATCGATGCCATCATGCTTGGCGGCGGCTCAGCCTTCGGGCTCGACGCCGCCTCCGGCGTGCAAGCTTTTATGCGCGAGCAGGGCCGCGGCTTCCGCATCCGCGACGCGGTGGTGCCGATAGTGCCGGCGGCGATCATGTTCGATCTGCTCAACGGCGGCGACAAGAATTGGGGCCGCTATCCGCCCTATCGCGAGCTTGGCTACGAGGCGGCCAAGACCGCCGGCGCGGACTTCGCGCTCGGCAGCGCCGGTGCGGGGTTGGGGGCGACCACTGCCACCCTCAAGGGCGGCGTCGGTTCGGCTTCGGCGCAAACGCGCGACGGCATCACGGTCGGCGCGCTGGTGGTGGTCAACGCAGTCGGCTCGACGACGATCGGCGACGGCCCGCACTTCTGGGCGGCGCCCTTCGAGCAGAACAAGGAATTCGGCGGCCGCGGCTTACCGGCGCAGGTGACGCCATCAGACCGCGCGCTGCGCGCCAAAGGCGGGCCGGGTGAGAACACGACGATCGCCGTCATCGCCACCGACGCCCGCTTGAGCAAAGCGCAGTGCAATCGCCTGGCGGTGATGGCGCAGGACGGTTTCGCGCGCGCCATCTATCCCGTGCATACGCCGCTCGACGGCGATGTGGTGTTCGCGGCCGCGACCGGTTTGAATGCGCTCGCCGATCCGCATTACGGATTGGCGGAGCTCG
Source organism: Pseudolabrys sp. (assembly GCA_036721745.1). Lineage (GTDB taxonomy): Bacteria > Pseudomonadota > Alphaproteobacteria > Rhizobiales > Xanthobacteraceae > Pseudolabrys. The sequence continues at coordinate 3,802 of DAIMKK010000016.1, forward strand.
GCATGGTCGCCGCCAATGTGATGGCGCGCGCCATCGCCCGCGGCGTCTACGAGGCGACGGCACTCCCCTTCCCCGGCGCGTTGCCGAGTTGGAAGGACAAGTTCGGGCGCTAGAGGAAACGTTCCGCCCGATAGGGCGCCGGATCGCAGAACGGCGCTTGCCCCGTCATCATTTCCGCAATCATGCGGCCGGTGGCGGGCCCGAGCGTGAGCCCCCAATGCGCGTGGCCGATGGCGAGCCACAGGCCAGGCAAACCCGGCGCGCGCCCGATCACCGGCCGTGAATCGGGGAAGCACGGCCGGCTGCCCAGCCAGGTTTTGTCATCAGCGCGCGTGCCGAGCGGGAACAGTTCGCGGGCCTTCGGCATGATCCGATCGAATTGCACCGGCGACGGCGCCGCATCGCGCGCGGCAAATTCGACACCGGTCGTCATGCGTATCCCCATCTCCATCGGCGTGATCAGGTAGCCGGCATCGCCATCGAGCACCGGTCGCGCCAGCACGGCATTGCCTTGCGTATGGAAATGCCGGTGATAGCCGCGCTTGACCATGAGCGGTAGCTTCAGCCCAAGCGGCACGAGCAGATCGGAAGCCCAGGACCCGAGCGCGACCACGACCTCGGGCGCATCGATCCCGCCCTCATTCGTTTCCACTCGCCAGCGATTCCCGGCGCGATGCAACGAGCGCGCGTTGCCATTGAGCGTCACGCCGCCCAACGCAGAAAAGCGCGCGGCATAGGCGCGCGTCACGCCGAGCGGATTACTCACGCTCGCGGCCTGCGGCCAGAACACTGCATGCGCGAACACCGGCTTGAGCGAAGGCTCCAGCGCCTGCGCGCCCGCGGCGTCCAGCGTTTGCAACGGAAGGCCGAATTGTGTGGCAAGATCGAGTTCCGGCTGCAGCGCTTTAAAACTGTGCTCGCGACGATAGACTTTCAACCAGCCGGTCTTGCGCAGGAAATGCGCAGCGCCCGATTCCGCCATCAGCGACTCGTGCTCGGTGACCGCGAGCGCATAGAAAGGGCGGATCAACCGCGCGGTCTCGACCAATCGCTGGGGCCGCGACGCCGCGCGAAACGCCAGCAGCCAAGGCAGCGCCTGCGGCAAAAACGAGAGGTGATAGTTGGCCTCAGGTGCACTCTTGAGCGCGATGCGCGCCAGCGCCGAAAGATCGGACGGGAACGCCGGCGGGAACACCGTATTGCCTTCGATCACGCCGGCATTGCCATAGGAGGTCTGCTCGCCCACGCCGGCGCGATCGATCAGCGCGACGCTCAAGCCCCGCTTGGCGAGATGCAGCGCGATCGAGGTGCCGACGATGCCGGCGCCGAGCACGATGGCGTCCGTGCGTGCCATGAGGCCTCCGTTTGTTTCTCATATATGGATCATCGTCCTTGAAGGCGCTATCAAGGCTGCCCAGCCCAACCGGGCGGCCGGAGTTTCCCGACAATGAACCTGCTCGCCCTGCCCGCGACCGCGCTTGGCTGGATCGGCCGCAAGGGCACGCTGGTGGTGGCGGCCTCGCTGTTCGTCGGCCTGGCGGTGCCGGGCCTCGCCGCCGCCTGCAAACCGTTCCTTGGCGAAGCCATCGTCGTCATGCTGGCGCTGGCGTTCTTGCGCGTCGACCCGACCGA
>DAIMKK010000016.1:5533-16565 GCA_036721745.1 Pseudolabrys sp.
CCGACCGAGTTGCGCCACCATTTCACCCGGCCCGGGCTAATCGCCATTGCCACCGTGTGGGTGATGCTGGTGGTGCCGGCTTTGCTCGGCACGCTGTTTTTGGTGGTCGGGCTCGACAAAAGCATGCCCGGCCTGTTCTTCATGCTGGTACTGCAAATGTCGGCGCCGGGGTTGATGTCTTCGCCCGCGCTCGCCGCGCTAATGGGGCTCGACGTGGCCCTCACGCTGGCGAGTCTGGTGGTGTGCAGCGCGATCACGCCGCTGACCGCGAGCCTGTTCAGTCATCTTTTTATCGGCAACGCGCTGATCTCGCCTTACGCCCTCGGCCTCAAGCTGTTTGCGATCATCGCCGGTTCCGCCTTGGCCGCGGCCGCGATCCGCCGCATCGCCGGCCGCGCCTGGGTCGAGGCGCAGCGCGAGCGCATCGACGGCCTGAGCGTGATCGCCATGTTTATGTTCGCGGTCGCCGCCATGGATGGCGTCGCCGATCATTTCCGTGCCGACCCGCTGCTGGTGGGCAAACTGATGGCGCTCGCCTTTGCGCTGGCGCTCGGACTGATCGCCATCACCGCACTGATATTCCTGCATGTCGGCCGGGCCCGCGCGCTGGCGATCGGCCTGATCGCCGGCAACCGCAATATCGGGCTGATGTTGGCGGCGACCGGATTCATGGTGCCGGACGTCGCCTGGCTTTATTTCGCGCTGGCGCAGTTTCCGATTTATCTGCTGCCGCACCTGCTCAAGCCGCTGGCGAGGCGGCTCCAGCAGGCGGGTTAGAATTTTACGCAACCGCCGCCAATGTCGGCGTCGCCGAGTTCAGTAATTGTGCCTGCAACTGGATCAGTTGCTCGAGCAGATTGGCACTACTCTGACCGCTCGTGCCGGTGCTTGACGTCCCACTGCCGTTCGCCTCCGCCGCCGGCAAGGTCATCTCGACCGTGCTGCCATTGGCATAGGAAATGGTTGTGGTGGTCGAGCCATTCGAGTTGCTGGCGGTCTGCGTGGCCGCGCCGCTCGCACCGGCCGACGATAACAGCGTATCGATGGCGTTTTGCCCAGCCGACGCGTTAGCTTGCGGTTCGCCGCCACCATGGTGGTGATGGTGGTGGCCATGCTTCGCCTTCGCCAGTTCGCTTTGGCTGATCGAGCCATCGCCATTGCTATCGAGCTTGGCGAACAGCGCGTCGGCGCTCGACGAATTGACGCCGGCGTCACCGAGCGCAGTCTCGAATTCCGACTTGCTGATCTGGCCGTCGCCATTGGTGTCGAGCTTGGCGAACAGCTGCGACGACGAGTGCGCGGTCACGCCAGTTGCCGATTGGCCCTGCAGCGAAATTAGCGCGGCCATCGTGCTGGCGTCGAACGACGAATAACCGGAACTGGCCGTGGTGCCGATGGGCGCTGCGGCGGACGTAGCCGGGTCCGTGCTTGCGCCGAACCCTGACAAAGTTTGCAATAATGCCGACAAGGGATCGTTGGCATTGGCCGGGCCATTGGCGCCGGCCGCACCTTGCTGCAGTAACGACTGCAGGTAGGACAGCGCATTAGACGTTGCGCCGATAGACATGGACATAACTCAAACTCCTTCGCTCCACCGGTCATCCCGACGGACGTAGCCCCCGGCGGCGCAGACGCAATTGCCGCGCCAGTTTGGCGGCGGCCTGGGAGCCCGCGCCGTTGTTGAGGTTGTCCACAGTTCCCGGCACGCCCTGGCTGCGTTTTTTTTCGCCGCATGGGCAATTCTTGCCGGCCTAATTGACGTTAATGCCGGGTGGCAAGTCGCATGAGTCGCGCGTTGCTCCCCGGCCCTCGGCGTGTTACGCGAACGGCGTTTGGAGGCCGTCATGCGTCCGCTACTCATCGCGCCGTCGATTCTTTCGGCCGATTTCGCCAAACTGGGCGATGAAATCCGCGCTATCGAGGCCGCAGGCTGCGACTGGATCCATGTCGACGTGATGGACGGCCACTTCGTGCCCAATATCTCGATCGGCCCCGCGGTGGTGCAGGCGATCCGCCCGGTCACCAAGAAGACGCTCGACGTTCACCTGATGATCGCGCCTTGCGATCCTTACCTCGAAGCCTTTGCCAAGGCTGGCTCCGACATCATCACCGTGCATGTCGAGGCAGGACCGCACGTGCACCGCTCGCTGCAGGCGATCCGCGCGCTCGGCAAGAAGGCCGGTGTCACCATGAACCCCGGCACCCCTGTGTCGAGCATCGAGCACGTCATCGATCTGGTCGATCTCATTCTGGTCATGTCGGTCAATCCCGGCTTCGGCGGCCAGGCCTTCATCCCGGCCGTGCTCGACAAGCTGCGCGAGGTACGCACGCTGGTCGGCGCGCGACCAATCGACATCGAGATCGACGGCGGCGTCACTGCCGACAATGCCGCCAAGGTCGTGCAAGCCGGCGCCAATGTGCTGGTCGCGGGCAACGCGGTGTTCAAGGGCGGCAACTCCTCTAGCTACAAGAGCAATATCGAAGCCATCCGCAACGCGGCGGCACTGGCGCGCGGGGAAGCGGCGTGACGGTCGCCCGCTACTCCCGCCCCGACATGGTCGCGATCTGGTCGCCGGAGACGCGCTTCCGCATCTGGTTCGAGATCGAGGCGCATGCCGCCGAGGCCATGGCCGAACTCGGCATAATCCCGAAAGCAGCCGCCAAGAAAATTTGGGAAAAGGGCAAAGCCGCCAAGTTCGACGTGGCACGCATCGACGCCATCGAAGCCGAGGTCAAGCACGACGTCATCGCCTTCCTGACGCATCTGTCGGAAATCGTCGGGCCCGAGGCGCGCTTCGTGCATTCCGGCATGACCTCCTCGGATGTGCTCGACACCTGCTTCAACGTGCAGCTTGTGCGCGCCGCTGATATCCTGATCACCGACACCGACGCTTTGCTCGCCGCGCTCAAGCGCCGCGCCTTCGAGCACAGACTAACGCCGACCGTCGGCCGCTCGCACGGCATCCATGCCGAGCCGACCACCTTCGGGCTCAAGCTGGCTTATGCCTATGCCGAATTCGCCCGCGCCAAGGAACGCCTGATTGCCGCGCGCAAGGAAGTCGCCACCTGCGCGATTTCTGGCGCGGTCGGCACTTTCGCGCAGGTCGATCCGCGCGTCGAAGAGCATGTGGCGAAGGCGATGGGGCTTAGCGTCGAACCGGTCTCGACCCAGATCATCCCGCGCGACCGCCACGCCATGTATTTCGCTACGCTCGCCGTGGTCGCCTCTTCGATCGAGCGGCTGGCCACCGAAATCCGCCATTTGCAGCGCACCGAAGTGCTGGAAGCCGAAGAGTTCTTCTCCGAGAAGCAGAAGGGCTCCTCGGCCATGCCGCACAAGCGCAACCCGGTGCTGTCGGAAAATCTCACCGGCCTCGCCCGCATGGTGCGCGCTTACGCCCTGCCCGCCATGGAGAACGTGGCGCTCTGGCACGAACGCGACATTTCGCATTCAAGCGTCGAGCGCATGATCGGACCCGATGCGACGGTGACGCTCGACTTCGCGTTGGCGCGGCTCGCCGGCATCATCGACAGACTCGTAGTCTATCCGGCCACCATGCAGAAAAATCTCGACAAGCTCGGCGGGCTGATCCATTCGCAGCGTGTATTGATCGCGCTGACGCAGAAGGGCGTACCGCGCGAGGACGCCTACGTCATCGTGCAGCGCAATGCCATGAAAGTGTGGGGCGGCGAAAAGGATTTCCTGGCGCTGCTCAAGGCCGACAAGGACGTGCACGCTAAACTGAGCGACAAGGAACTCGAGGCCAATTTCGACCTCGACTATCATTTCAAGCACGTCGATACGATCTTCAAGCGGGTGTTCGGGGCCACTTAAGGTGCCTGACGCGCCGAGCATCCTCATCTTCGATTCCGGCGTCGGTGGGCTCACCGTCTACCGCGAGGTGGCCGCCGCGCGGCCCGATGCGACCTATGTCTACGTCGCGGACGACGCCGGCTTCCCTTACGGCAATCAGCCGGAAACAGTGCTGATCGCGCGCATTGTTGACGTGATCGGCAAGGCAATCGCGCAGCATGTGCCCGATCTGGTCGTGGTGGCCTGCAACACCGCCTCCACGCTGGCGCTCGCCGAGTTGCGCACGCGCTCTGCGGTGCCCTTCGTCGGCACCGTGCCGGCGATCAAGCCGGCCTGCGCGCAGTCGAAGACCAAGCGCGTCGCGGTGCTGGGTACGCAAGCAACCGTCTCGCGCGAATATACCCGCGCGCTGATCCGCGAATTCGCCGCCGGCTGCGATGTCGCGCTGGTTGGCTCGTCGCATCTCGCGACCTTCGCCGAGGCCGAACTCGGCGGTGCGCCAGTGGCCGATGCTGCGATACAAGCCGAAGTCGCGCCCTGCTTCGTGGACGCCGATGGGCGCCGCACCGACACGGTGGTGCTGGCCTGCACCCATTATCCGCTGTTGACCAATCGTTTTAAGGCCGTTGCGCCCTGGCCGGTCGACTGGCTCGATCCGGCGCCGGCGATCGCGCGCCGCGTCGCCGATCTGCTGCGCGAGCGGCCCCCCGGCGCGGCACCTGCGCCGTCGCGCATCGTGTTCACGTCGGGCCGGCCACCCTCGCCCACCCTCGCCGCCGCCCTGAAGGATTACGGGTTCTAGCCGAACACATGCGGCCATACTTCGTGGCCGCCGCGCCAGATCATGTCGCCGGCGACGTAGAGGATGATGGCGAGGCCCACATAGGCGATCCAGCGCTGGCGGTTGAGCAAGCGCGCGATGACGCTGGCCGCCAACCCCATCAGCACGATCGACAGGCCGAGCCCGAACACCAGCGCAACCGGGTGATCGCGCGCCGCACCCGCCACCGCCAGCACGTTGTCGAGCGACATTGAGATATCCGCCACCACAATCTGCCAGGCCGCCTGCGCGAAGGTCTTACGCGGGACATGGACACTTCCGCCGCCGAGCGCCGCCTCGGTGGCGTGCTGGTCAGGCCCGCGCAATTCGCGCCACATTTTCCAGCAGACCCACAACAGCAACACACCGCCGGCGAGCAGCAGCCCGACGATCGCCAGCAGCTTAATGGCGATGCTCGCGAATAAAATGCGCAGCACGGTTGCGGCGATGATCCCAACCAGAATCGCGCGCGCGCGCCGCTCTTTGGGCAAACCGGCCGCCGCCAGGCCGATCACGACCGCATTGTCGCCCGCCAGCACCAGGTCGATCATGATGACCTGGAGAAAGGCGGCAATCGAACCCTGCGAGAGAAACTCGGTCATGGGCTTCGATAACATCGGCCGGCCGGTTTGACACCCGCGCCTGCAGCCCCTAAATACCCGGCTTCCGGCGGGTTTTCAGATCCGTCGGGTGTTTCGCGACCCGTGGTAAGGCCTTGCGCTTTCGAGGCTTTTCCTGTCGGTCTCGGGGTCTCCCGGGGCAAAGGAGGGCGCGATCCTCAACCAACAACAGCAAAACTTCGAGGACGCGAATGACCAAGCGCCATGAATCCAAGTACAAGCTCGACCGCCGGATGGGCCAGAACATCTGGGGCCGCCCGAAAAGCCCGGTGAACCGGCGCGAATACGGCCCCGGCCAGCACGGCCAGCGCCGCAAGAGCAAGCTCTCCGACTACGGCGTGCAGCTCAAGGCCAAACAGAAGCTGCGCGGCTATTACGGCAACATTTCCGAGCGGCAATTCCGCGGTATTTATGACGAAGCGATCCGCATGAAGGGCGACAGCGGCGCCCACATGATCGGCCTGTTGGAGCGCCGGCTCGACGCCATCGTCTACCGCGCCAAATTCGTGCCCACCGTGTTCGCCGCCCGTCAGTTCGTCAACCACGGCCATGTCAAGGTCAACGGCAAGCGGGTGAACATCTCGAGCTACCGGGTCAAAGTCGGCGACGTGGTGGAGATCAAGGAGAAGTCGAAGCAGATGAATCTGGTACTGGAAGCGCAGGCTTTGTCCGAGCGTGACGTGCCCGACTACATCGAGGTCGACGCCGCCAAGTTGACGGCCAAGCTTTCGCGTATCCCGGTGTTCACCGATGTACCCTATCCGGTGCAGATGGAACCGCATTTGGTGGTCGAATATTATTCGCGCTGATCCGGCGCTTCGCCCCGACAGTCGCGACGAAAATCAGAGGCCCCTGCCCGAAAGGCGGGGGCTTTTCATTTGAGGCGGCGTCAGTAAGGCGCCGGAATCGCGAGGGCCAATAGCGCGCCCGCCGGCGGCAGCCAGACCACCAGCACACCGACGCCGGTCTTTCCGCGTCGATGGAGGATAAATCCCGCGATGGGGAGCGCCAGGCAGGCGATGACCCCGGCCGAATAAGCCGCGGCCATCAAGGTGCCGCCGTGGGCGCTTTCGGGGCCCGATCAAAATAGGAATCCAGACACGCCGATCATCAACGCGCCCAGCGCAAAATCGACGAGTGTGGCCAAAACCAAAACGGCGATAATCATCGCGCGCGCCCCGGCGCCGATACCCCGCGCGCAAGCGCTTACGCCGCGCTGCCGGCCTTCACCGCGACGCCCTTATCCTTGAGCGTCTGCTGCAATTCGCCGGCCTGGAACATTTCGCGCACAATGTCGCAGCCGCCGACAAACTCGCCCTTCACGTAGAGCTGCGGGATGGTCGGCCAGTTAGAATAGGCCTTGATGCCGTCCCGCAAGTCAGCGGAATCCAGCACGTTGAGGCCTTTATAGGCCACGCCCAAATGGTCGAGGATCTGCACCACCTGGCCGGAAAATCCGCATTGTGGAAACTGCGGCGTGCCCTTCATGAACAGCACCACGTCATTTCCCTTCACTTCATTGTCGATGAATTGCTCGATGCCCATAAGATTTCTGTCCTTTTGAGCGGCGGCGATACCGCTTCGCTTCCCGATATATGTAGCAAAGATACGCCCGCTACCCCAAGAGGGATTGGCCACAAATCACGCTGTTTTCGGAGCGTAAAACGTCCCTTCCACCTCGAAAATATCGTCCTGATTGAGTTTTGCGACCTCCACGATGGTGCGCGGCGGATAGGACCCGCCGGCCCATAATTCCGCCTGAACCTTGTTCACCAGCGGCCGTAAGCGGTTCATATCGGTAACAAAAACCGTCAGCCGCACACAGCAGGTCAAGCTCGCGCCTTCCGATTCGGCGATCGTCTTCATGTTCGTAAAAGCGGTCCGAATACGCTCTTCCTCGCTCCCGAGGATGGCATTGCTCGCCGGATCGATCCCGCGCATGCCGGCGATGAACACGAAATCTCCGGCGCGCGCGCCCAGGCTCCAGGTGCCGGTCGGCTTGATGGCGCCAGGCGGGGATAAAATCTTGACCCCGTCGCTTGGCATCAGACCTCGGGAGTTGCCGTCTGCAAGGCGAGCGCGTGCAGCACGCCGCCCATCTGGGTCTTGAGCGCTTCGTAGACCAGCTGGTGCTGCTGCACCCGCGACTTGCCCTTGAACGAGGCGGAAATCACCGTAGCGGCATAGTGGTCGCCGTCGCCGGCCAGATCGCGGATCGTCACCTGTGCGTCCGGAATGCGCACCTTGATCAGCCGTTCGATCTCGCCGGCATCCATCGCCATGGTCGGCCACTCCCCCCGCTTACGCTTGCGGCAGCTCGCCGGCCATATAAGCCGGCAACCAGCCTTCGAAACGCTCGCGCAAAATCGTGACCAGGATGGGGCGCTCGCCCGGTAGCGTCAATGCGTCGGCGCCAGTTGTCCCAATCGACGATACCAAGATACTCGCCGCCTGGGCACGCGTCAGCACCGCCTTAACCTTGTCCGTCGGCACGGTGACCAGGTAGCGCGCCTGGTCCTCGCCGAACCAATAAGCATGCGCCGGGATATCGTCGGGCGCAGCAGCCAACACCGCGCCGATGCCGGAGGCCATCGCCATTTCGGCCAACGCAACGGCCAAACCGCCGTCGGAAAGATCGTGCACGGCGCTCGCCGTACCGTCGAGGATCAGCGCGCGCACGAAATCGCCATTTTCGCGTTCCTCGATCAGGTCGACCGGCGGCGGAGCGCCCTCCTCGCGGCCGCATAGCTCGCGCAGATACATCGACTGGCCGAGCCAGCCGGTGGTTTCGCCAACCAGCAAAATAGTCTCGCCCGCGCGCTTGAAGGCGAGCGAGGCCGACTTGGTGAAATCGTCGAGCAGGCCGACGCCGCCGATCGAAGGCGTCGGCAAAATCGCCCGACCGTTGGTCTCGTTGTAGAGCGAGACGTTGCCAGACACGACTGGGAACGCCAAAACCTTGCAGGCTTCCGCGATGCCGCGGATGCAGCCGACGAACTGGCCCATGATCTCCGGCCGTTCTGGATTGCCGAAATTAAGATTGTCGGTGACCGCGAGCGGCGTTGCGCCCACCGCCGTCAGATTGCGCCAGCATTCGGCCACCGCCTGCTTGCCGCCCTCGAACGGATCGGCCTCGCAATAGCGCGGCGTCACGTCGGTGGTGAGCGCCAGCCCCTTCGGCCCGTTCTCGACGCGCACCACCGCGGCGTCGCCGCCCGGCCGCTGCACGGTGTTGCCGAGGATGATATGGTCGTATTGCTCCCAGACCCAGCGCTTGGAGCACAGATCCGGCGTGCCGATGAGTTTTTCCAGTGCGTCGGCGACGCCCATCGGCGCCTTGACCTCCTCCGCATCGATGACGGCGGGCTTGGCCGCGTTGACGAAGGCCCGCTTGTACTCGGGCGCCTGGTCGCCGAGTTCCTTGATCGGCAGATCGGCCATCACGTCGCCGCCGTGGCGCACGATGAAGCGCTTGCTTGGCGTGGTCTCGCCGACAATCGCGAAATCGAGCCCCCATTTGCGGAAGATCGCCTCGGCTTCCTGTTCCTTCTCCGGCTTGAGCACCATGAGCATGCGCTCCTGGCTCTCCGACAGCATCATCTCGTAGGCGCTCATGCCGGTTTCGCGGCACGGCACCTTGTCGAGATCGAGCGTCACGCCGAGATCGCCTTTAGCGCCCATCTCCACCGCCGAGCAGGTGAGGCCAGCCGCGCCCATGTCCTGGATGGCGATGACGCAGCCTTTGTGCATGATCTCGAGACAGGCCTCGAGCAGCAGTTTTTCCGAGAACGGATCGCCCACTTGCACGGTCGGACGCTTGGCTTCCGAGTCCTCGCCGAACTCGGCCGAGGCCATCGAGGCGCCGTGGATGCCGTCGCGGCCGGTCTTGGAGCCGAGATAAACGATCGGCATGCCCACGCCGGAGGCGGCCGCGTAGAAAATCTTGTCCTTCTCGGCGATGCCCACCGCCATGGCGTTGACCAGATTGTTGCCGTCATAGCGCGAATGGAAGCGCACCGAGCCGCCCACGGTCGGCACGCCGAATGAGTTGCCGTAGCCGCCGATGCCGGCGACCACGCCGGACACCAGATGGCGGGTCTTGGGATGCTTGGGATCGCCGAAGGAGAGCGCATTGAGGCAGGCGATCGGCCGCGCGCCCATGGTGAACACGTCGCGCAAGATGCCGCCGACGCCGGTGGCGGCGCCCTGGTAGGGCTCGATGTAGCTCGGGTGGTTGTGGCTCTCCATCTTGAACACGCAAGCCAGGCCGTCGCCGATGTCGATGACGCCGGCATTCTCGCCCGGACCTTGGATCACCCAGGGGCCCTTGGTCGGCAGATTGCGCAGATGGACCTTGGAGGATTTATACGAGCAGTGCTCGTTCCACATCGCCGAAAAAATGCCGAGCTCGGTGAGCGACGGCTCGCGCCCGATCAAGTCGAGCACACGCTGGTATTCGTCCGGTTTGAGGCCGTGTTCGGCGACCAGTTCCGGGGTGATTTTGGGTTCGTTCGGGATCACTCTAGGCCGCCTGCTTCAGCGCCTCGACCAGCCCGGCGAACAGCCCGCGCCCATCGGTGACGCCGAGTGCGGCTTCGACGTGGTTCTCTGGGTGCGGCATCATGCCGAGCACGTTGCCGCGCTCGTTGACGATGCCGGCGATGGCGTTGGTCGAACCGTTGACGTTGAAAGCCGGATCGCGTGCACCATCTGGCGAGCAATAGCGAAATAGCACCCGCCCCTCGCCTTCCAGCCGATTGATCGTATCGGTATCGGCGACGTAATTGCCTTCGCCGTGGGCGGTCGGCACGCGGATCACCTGCCCTGCATTGTAACCGCAGGTAAATGGCGTGTCGGAGCGCTCGACCTTCAGATAGACGTCGCGGCAGATGAAGCGCAGCCGCGCATTGCGCATCAATACGCCCGGCAGCAACCCGGCCTCGCAAGCGATTTGGAACCCGTTGCATACCGCCAGTACCAGCCCGCCCTTTTCAGCATGGCGGCGAACCGCATCCATGATCGGCGCGCGCGCCGCGATCGCTCCGCAGCGCAGGTAGTCGCCATAGGAAAAGCCGCCGGGAATCACCACCAGGTCGGTGCCGGCCGGCAGCGCGGCGTCCGCATGCCACACCATCGCCGGCTCGTGCCCGGAGACGAGCGCCAGCGTGCGCGCCATATCGCGTTCGCGATTGATGCCGGGGAAGACGACGACGGCGGCTTTCACCCCACCACCTCGACCCGGTAATTCTCGATCACCGTATTGGCCAGAAGCTTGTCGGCGGCTTGCTTGAGTGCCGCCTCGGCCTGGGCGCGGTCGTTGCCCTCGATTTCGATGTCGAACACCTTGCCCTGGCGCACGCTGGCGACCCCGGAGACCCCGAGGGAGCGTAGCGCGCCCTCGATCGCCTTGCCTTGCGGGTCGAGAATGCCGGTTTTCAGGGTGACGGTGACGCGGGCTTTCATGATTCGTAACCTAGAGACGCCGAAGCCCGGCACAAGGCCGGGCTTCGGGTAATTCACGGCCAAAATGGCCAAAACCGGCGAATATTTAGCCCTTGACCAGAACCGGGCCGGCGCCGCGCGGCGGTTCGCCCTCGTTCATGATGCCCAGCCGCTTGGCGACTTCGGTATAGGCCTCCAAAAGCCCGCCGAGATCACGGCGAAAGCGGTCTTTGTCGAGCTTGTTGTTGGTCTTGATGTCCCACAGCCGGCAGCTGTCGGGCGAAATCTCGTCGGCCACGACGATGCGCATTACGTCGTTTTCCCACAGCCGGCCGG
>DAIMKK010000017.1:0-16545 GCA_036721745.1 Pseudolabrys sp.
GGCCGGCGCGTTCATGTACCTGCTCGGGCGCACGCTCTTCGGATCGCCGAGCGCGTCCGAAAGCGATCTGCCGGCTCGCCGTCGATATCGACAAGGCGCCGTCGGCCAAGGATATCTCCAGCATGCTCGCCGACCTCGACCTCGGCGCGGCGGAAACCCAAGTCACCGAGATTCTGCAAAAGCTGCACGCCGCTTATCGCGCGCGCGACGCCGAGCTTCTGGAGATCAATCCGCTGGCGCTGCTCGCCGATGGGCGCGTGGTCGCGCTCGACTGTAAATTTGTGCTCGACGATGCGGCGATCTATCGGCAGGCGGATATCGCTGCCGGCGGCGCAACATCGGCGATGACCGACCTGGAGCGGCGCGGCGCCGAGGCGGGCCTCAAGCTTATCCAGCTCGACGGCAATGTCGGCGTGCTGGCGAACGGCGCCGGCCTTACCATGACCACCATGGATGTGATCCGCCACTATGGCGGCAAGCCTGCGAACTTCCTCGAGATCGGCGGCGAGGCCTATACCAAGGCGGAGATCGCGCTCGACCTGGTGCTGTCCAATCCCGGCGTGAAAAGCCTGGTGATCAATTTCTGCGGCGCCTTCGCCCGCACCGATGTGATGGCGGACGGCGTGGTCAAGGCCTGGGCCAAACTCAAGCCGACGGTGCCGGTATTTTTCTCCATTCACGGTACCGGCGAGGACGAGGCGGTGGCGCTGGTGCGCGGTGCACTCGGCATCGAGCCTTACGATTTCATGGAAGACGCCGTGCAGGCGGCGGTGCAGGCAGCGCAATGATCGTCCGAAATAAAGGCCGCGTCGTCGTGCTCGGGATCACCGGCAAGCAAGGAACGTTCTGGACCGAAAAGATGATCGGCTACGGCACCAATGTCGTCGCCGGCATCAACCCGAAACGCGCCGGTGAGACGCATGTCGGCGTGCCGATCTTCGCCTCCCCCGCCGACGCCGTGCACGCGGTCGGCGCCGATGTCGCTGTCATGTTCATCCCGCCGCCGATGGCCAAGGAGGCCGCGGTGTCCGCGGCACAGGCCGGCATCAAGCTCTTGGTCGTGCTCACCGAACACATTCCGGCGCAGGACGTGATGGCAATCCATGCCGCGGCGGCGAAGCACGGCACCCGCGTCGTAGGTCCCAACACCGCCGGGCTGGTGACGCCGGGCGAATGTTTTGTCGGCATCATGCCGGCCTTCGTGCCATCCGTATTCAAGCCCGGCCGCGTCGGCGTGATCTCGCGCAGCGGCAGTCTCGGCACGCTGGTTTGCCTCAACCTGACCCGCGCCGGCCTCGGCCAGTCCGCCTTCATCGGCATCGGCGGCGATCCTATGCTCGGCACCACCACGCGCGACGCGGTCGAAGCGCTCGATGCCGACGCCGGCACCGACGCCATCGTGATCGTCGGCGAGATCGGCGGCGATATGGAAGAGGCGGCGGCGGAATATGCCGAAGGTGTGGGCAAGCCGATGGTTGCCTTCATCGCCGGCGCCGCCGCACCGCCCGGCAAAAAGATGGGCCACGCCGGCGCTATCGTGACCGGTAGTACCGGCAGCTATGCCGGAAAGCGCAAGGCGCTGGAAGCGGCCAGCGTGGTCGTCGTCGATACCCCTTCCCAAATCGCCGCGGCGCTCGCCGCGGGCCTCAGTGCCGGCCGCGCCGGCAGTCAACTCGCCGCCGCTAGTCGGCAATAAGGAACTCCCGTGTCAGCAGAAAATTCCCAAGCTTTGCCGCCGTCCATGGCGCTGGCCGCGAATTTCGCACCGGGTAGCCACGTCGGGCCTTCATCGGCTATGTCGCTGCGCCCTATGTCGCGCATGTCGCCCCGATCCCGAACATCGTGATCGCGCTGCTAGCCAGCATCGCGCTCAATCCGATTGCCGCGCGTTCGGCCATGCTGCCCGGGATGCGTTTCTGCGTGAGCACGGTGTTACGCTGGGCGGTCGCGCTGTTGGGCCTGCGCGTCGGCTTGGCCGATATCGCCGCGCTCGGGCCGGGCACTGCCGCGGTGGTGACGGTGGCCTCGGGCTTTATTTTCGCGCGCTGTTATAGGCGGGGGCCGGGCTTCGGCGCGCTGGTCGGCGTTGGCACCGCTTGAGTGAGGTACACCTTCTTCGGATTCTGCGAGTTTACGCACGCTATTACAATGAGACCAGAACCCACTGGTTATTGAACAAAGATACGCCAGTCTCGCGTCCGGTTCAGCTGACCGGAAATATCAAGTCACACGCGCTGCTCGGCGGACTTCATCATCATTACGTCCGTGTTTACGTTTTTGGTACACACAGGAGTAGATCGACGACCGTCCAACCAATGAGTCTGCAAAGATCGCTCATCCCAACAACAGGATTGACTGATTCTCGATCAAAGGTCAGCCGGATAGGTTTGCGACAGAGCCAGTCAGCTGCTCGATAGGCGAGCGCTCCAGATGGCGAATAAAAACATCGCGACCCCGAGCCCGGTTAAGACGGCACCGACTAGCATCATCCTATTGACGCCCACCTGCCCGATTTCCAGCACCGCTTGGTCCGGGTCTTGAGGATTACAGTGTACGGTAATTGCCGTGCCGACCGGATAGAACGCAATGTGATCGCGCGCATTTTTCTCTTTTCGGTACCCCGTGTCATCGAGGCCGATGCGGATGACGTCGCCTTGGCGACGGACTCCGTACGCGTCGTAATCGTAGCGGACCTGCGGGACGAAATAACAGAGCGAGATATCCGATTCGGTGACGCGTTGGGTCACGTCGGTCGTAATTACAGTGCCAGGCGCCGTCTGCCAATTCGCGGTCGCCGTAGCGATGCGGCGGTCGCAGATCGCTTTTCGTAAGACAAGAAACCCGAGGCCAAGGAACACCAGGGCTATGAACCATTCGTACAGCAACAAATTAGGACGAATTGCGGCGTCGATCGCGCCACTTGCAAGCGCGCTCTCGGGTGCAACAAGGCAAATCGCGATTGAAATGACCGTGGCAAGCCAGAGAATCCAAACCACGCGCCCTGCACTACTCCAGCAAAGGCCTGGAAAACGAAAATCTAATTGAATTCGGCTCATAACGCTCCCCACATCCCTCTTCTCGGTCGTCGCGACAGTATTACGTGACCAACTTTTTCGTGCCAGATGACGAACGATTACTGCATTGGCCATTTCAGAAATCACTATCCCGCTAGTTCAAAATAGCCATCAGGTCAAAGGTAATTGGTAGCATTTTCTGGTATCCCGACCTATTCTATCTGACCGCTGGCGCCTATTGATTATCTTCCAAAATCATATCAGCGCCTTTTTCCGCGATCATCATGGCGGGAATATTTGTGTTCCCGGAAATAAGCGTCGGCATAATGGAACAGTCGACCACCCAGAGGCCAGAGGCGCCTCGCACGTGCAGACGCGGATCGACGACCGCTTCGTCGTCCGATCCCATGCGGCAGCTCCCAGCCGGGTGGAAAATCGTCGCGCCGCTGCGACGCGCGAAATCGAGAATATCAGCACCGCTACGAACTTTCGGGCCCGGTGTCACTTCTTCCGCGACCAGGTCGGCAAGCGGCGGCGTGTCCGCAAGCTTGCGCGCAAAGCCAATACTCTGCACCGCATAATCCCGGTCTTTCGCCGTCGCCAGGTAATTGGCGTGAATACGCGGCAACACCATCGGATTCGCCGAGGCCAAAGCGATATGCCCGCGGCTCTGCGGGCGCAATTGACATACCGACAACGTGAAGCCTGAAAAATCATGCACCTTGCCGCCCGCCGTGTCGGCGCTGAGTGTTGCGACGTGAAACTGGATGTCGGGCGTTTTGGAACTCGCCATTAGGCGGGCAAACATGCCACCTTGGTTGATGCCGATGGCGAGTGGGCCGGTGCGAAACAACAGCCACTCTAGTCCGAGCCTCGCGCGCCCCCAGAGTGAGCGCAGTGCGTCGTTGGTGGTGATCGCTTTAGCGCATCTGTAGATCAGACGGAACTGTAAATGGTCCTGCAGGTTTTGTCCGACCGCCGCCCGGTCGATCAGCACCGGCACGCCATACTCCTGCAAGTGTCTGCTCGGCCCGATGCCCGATAGCATCAGCAGATGCGGCGACTGGATCGCGCCGGCCGATAGGATCACACCGCGCCGCGCCTTGATCGTATGCGTTGCCGCGCCGGCGCGACAGACGACCCCGACCGCCTGCCGACCCTCGAATAAGACGCGGATTACCTGCGTATCGGTGAAAACACGGACGTTCCTGCGTTTTTCAGCCAGACGCAGATAGGCTCCCGCCGCCGATATGCGCCAACCGTTGCGGGTGGTGAGTTGGAAATAGCCAGCGCCCTCTTGCATGCGGCCGTTGAAATCCTCGGTGCGCGGGACGCCATTTGCTTCCGCCGAAGCGATGAAGGCTTCGACCAGCTCGTGGCGGCGGCCGATGCTAGTGACCGGCTGTGGTCCGCTATCGCCATGCAACTGGTCGCCTGCGTGATCGGGATTGTGCTCGATCTTAATGAAATACGGTAGCACTTCATTCCACGACCAGCCGTTACCGCAATTGCGCGCCCAACGGTCGTAGTCCTCATGCTGCCCGCGAATAACAATGAGCCCGTTGATCGAGCTCGATCCGCCAAGCACGCGCCCGCGCGGCCAATAGATTTTCCGGTCGCCCAAGTTCGGCTCGGGTTCGGTCTGGAATTTCCAGTTCACCGCCGGATCCCACATCGTCCGGCCGTAGCCAATCGGTAGGTGAATCCAGAAGCTGCGGTCGCGTGGCCCTGCCTCGACGACCGCCACTGTGCTTTGGCCGCCCGCGCTCAACCGGTTGCCGAGCACGCAGCCGGAGGAGCCCGCGCCCACAACAATGTAGTCGAATTTCGCCCCGGAGTCGGCCATTGCCACACCATCTCCCGCTAAAATTGTTGAGGTTTGCGCTGAAATTGGGCCGTCCGTCTTGTACCAAGTCGAGCTCACCTACTTGCCTCGCGTGTTTTATCGGTCGCTGACCTCATCGTGAATTAAATCGCGTAGCCTGCGTTTTAATTTGAGATAGGAACTGTCGTCCTCGTCACGCGGCCTCGGCAAATCGACGTCGATGAATTCCTTTACGCGACCCGGACGCCGCGTCATAACTGCGATGCAGTCTGAAAGTTTAATCGCTTCGTCGATGCTATGTGTCACCAGCATCACCGTCTTCGGCTCACGCTGCCATATGCGAACAAGCTCGTCTTGCATGAAACTTCGGTTTTGAGCGTCAAGCGCGGCAAATGGCTCGTCCATGAGCAACAGATTTGGCTGAACTGACAATGCGCGGGCAATAGCAACGCGTTGGCGCATGCCGCCTGAAAGTTGGTGCGGGAATTTGCTTTCGAATCCGCCAAGACTTACCAGATCGATGTAATGCCGCGTGATGTCCACACGTTCCTGCCTAGGCAACCGCTTCATTTCGAGGCCGAATATGATGTTCTGGAAAACATTCATCCAAGGAAACAGCGCGTAGTCCTGGAAAATCATCGTATTCTGCCAACCCGGTTCGCGGATTACGGCGTCATCCACAGTAATCGCTCCGGTTGTCGGGCGTTCGAATCCGGCAGCAATGTTGAGCAATGTAGTCTTACCGCAACCGCTGTGCCCGAGTATGGTGCAAAACTGATTGGCCGGGACTTCGAACGTCACGTCGCGAAGAGCAATGACGCTGTCCGGCGCGTCACGATCGCCGTAGATCTTCGATACTCCCATTACCGCTAGCCGTCCCATCGCGCCTGCCCTATTTGCTTAGTGCCAACGACCAAGGAAGAAGTCTGCGGCTTAACACTTGGATGACGGTGTCGATCAGGAGCCCGATAATTCCAATCGTTAGCATGCCTACTGCAATCGTATCGGTGCGAAGCATGCTGCGCGCATCGTTAATGAGAAACCCAAGGCCGGAATTCGCTCCGACCAGCTCTGCTGCCACAAGGGCCATCCAGCCAACCCCGAGGCCGATCCGCACGCCGGTAATGATTTGCGGCAACGCACCTTTGAAAATGATGCGCGCAAGCAACTTGTGCTCGGGCGCGCCGAGACTGCGAGCCGCCCGTATAAGAATGGGATCTATAGTTTTCACGCCGACGACCGTATTTACCAGGATCGGGAAAAACATGCCGAGGAATATGATGAACTCGTTTTGTTCGTCGCCAAGGCCGAACCAGAGAATGCTGAGCGGAATCCACGCCAGCGGTGGGATTGGGCGCAGAATTTCCATTATTGGATTAACTTGATTGTAGACGAGACGCCACCAGCCCATCGCTATGCCTAGCGGAATCGCGCTGGCCGCAAACAAAAACGCCATGGCCTCGCGCTCGAGACTAGCGGCCAGATGGTAGAAGAGTTCGCCTGATACAATCATGCCGGCTGCCGTCACCGCTATGGTCGTCGGGGCTGGCATCAGTATCGCCAATTGCGGATCGATGCGTGGCAGCCAGACTTTCGAAGCAAATTGCCAGGCGGCAATTAATGCCAAAAGCAGGAACAGGTTGGGCAGAAACGCCAGAATGCGGAACATCCGAAGCCGTAATCGCATGAAAATTGGTTGAACCGCACGCGAGGTCGGCGGAGACTCCGCACTTGCCTTTGGCATGGCGATTGTCTCAGAGCTCATGATCTCTGACGCGTTCTTGCCTTGCGTCGCAGGATTCATTGGCGGCCTCTATCCTGCGCTGCATTCGAACAGTTTGCTTCGGCCGGCCGCAAGGCTCGATAATAACCGATCCTCGCGGCCGCGTTCACCCGCATTTACGGCTGATACGTCTTGCCGTTGAACGTCCATGCCCGTGTCAGATCGCCGCGTTCTGGCCAGGGTTGTGGCTCTTTGAGCGTAGTAACGTTCGCGTAGGCCGGATACGGAAGTTGTCCAATCTTGCCGGACCAGTTGGCCGGAATAAATGGCGGTTGTTTTGGAACCGTCCAGCCGAGTTTTTCGTAGGTCTTGGCCATGAAGCGAGTATCAAAGGATGCTTCGTAGTCGTGTGCGCTCAGCGTCTTGGTGAGACGGTTGCGCTCTTTCAGCCATTTCGCAATGCGAGCGTCTTCCTCGCCCCATAGTTTTGCAAATGGATAGCTGTAAGTCGGCTTGTAGAGATTGTTATAGAGTTTGGTCTGCTGCAACAGCAGCGGCTTTCCATAGACCTTTAGCATTGGCTCTGCAGCGAGGAAGTCAGCTGCCTTGTCCGGATAAAGTCGAATCCAGAGCGTCGCCTCCATGAAGGCATCGCTTATCGACTGGACCACGTCCGGTACATTGTCGATTAGCTCCTGCCTTACATAAAACCTGCCTTCGTAGAAATTATAAGGGAAAATCGTATCGACCTCTCTGCCAGTTTTGCGATTTTCCGTGATGATCGTGACCGAAGGCTCCCATGGCACGACAGCGCCGATGCCTTTCGGCATTAAGAGTTGCTCGGCAGGAGGCATATTTTTGAGGATTACATCCTTGCCAATCTGCAACCCGACCACTTCGGCAGCCTGAGTAAAGTAAAATTCGGCCGACGACCCGGTAACGATGCCGATCGTGGCGGGTGGGTTGCTACCTTTGAAGTCAGCGAGTTTCTTGATTGGTGAATCGACAGGGACGACAGTCGAATGCTTTAGGTTCGGAGCGACGACGGCAATTGCGCGTACCGGCACGCCACGATCGAGAAGCGACGTGAATGGAAAATTTCCGCCATTGCCGATTTGAGCACGTGCAGACGCAACGGCCTCGTTAACGTCTGGGCCTGCGGCAAAAACCTGGAACTTGGTTTCCAAACCTCGCTTTTGGAGTAGACCTTCCTTATCCATTACAACATTGATCGTGTTCTGGCCAGAAAATGGCCCCTGCCAGCCGAAAACCAATGGCCACCAGCCCTTCTGCTTCAGCCATGCGATGGATTTATCCGAGACTTTCTCATAAGGCTGCGGCCAGCCCCAGTTTGTGGAACTCTGAGCTGACGCAGGAACAACTGCGCCAATCAGGCCGACGAATACGGCCGCGGCCAGTAAGCTGACCCCACTCCTTGACTGCTTTCGCATTTGCTCCTCCCCGTTGTTTTATTGAACTTTTAAAGACACGTCGTTGCTAGATCGGATCTCTTCTCTCGACTCACCACTACGTCACATTCTCGGTTGCGAGCTCGTTCTCTAATTCGAATCGATGACGAATAAGGTGCGTCCATACTCGACCAGTTCGCCGTTCTCCGCTCCAATTTGCACCACGCGGCCGGCCACGTCGGCGATGATAGTGGTGAACAGCTTCATTACTTCGATGATGCACAGCGGCTGGCCCGGGCCAACGACGCTACCGACCTCGACAAAGGGGCCCGCGTCCGGACTTGGCGCACGGTAAAATGTGCCTACCATCGGCGCCGCGACTTCGACTTGGCCCGCTACTGCATCGATCTTCGGCGGCGTGGCAGGAGCTTCGCGCGCGACCGATTGGGGCGCGACGGCCGCCTCAAGCGGCTCCGCTTGCTCGTCCGCGACCGTTGCGGCGCCGGTCGCCCCGTTTCGACGAACGACCAGCTTTATTTCGCCGGTTTCGACAATGAGTTCGTCACAGGAACTACTGTCAATGATCTTCAAAATTTCGGCGATCTCATCATAACGCAAGCTCACGGGCGCTCCGTTTTACTGGGGCTATTTTCTCCGTCATCGATTGTCTCCGCCAGCCGTTGCGCCGCCGCCTGTAGCAGCTGAACGTGCTGCAACCCCTGCTGCAGAGACATGCGAGCAACTGGAGCAGATAGTGCGAGCGCGGCTATCGGCTGGCCGCCGGCGTTGCTGACCGGGACGGCAACACACACCACCCCCGCCAGGAATTCCTGGTTGTCAATCGAGACCTGCATCGCCTCAACTTTTCTCAGTTCGGTTTCTAGACGGGCGACGTCTGTAATAGTGTTTTCTGTGTAGCGATAGAGCGGAATGGCTCGTAGCAACGACGAGCGCTTTTGCTGAGGCAGCAAGCTCAAGAACAGCTTGCCCATGGACGTGCAGTGCAGAGGCACGTGCGATCCGGGCTCGAAACGCAATCCTAACGGCCAGGACGACTCGACCCGGTCTAAGTAGACGACGTGGCTGTCAGTCATGACGCCGAAATTGCAGGTCTCGCCGATTTGATGGGATAGCGCTTCGAGAATGGCATGTCGCGGCGCGAGCAACATCGAAGCGCCCACGATGCCGAGTCCCAGCCGAACCAAGCGCGCGCCCGGAACAAACCGCCGACTGCCAGGTTCCCGCTGTAGCAGGCCCTCGCATTCTAGCATGCGGACGATGCGATGGGCCGTGGGCTTCGGGAGGCCGAGTAAAGCCCCGAGCTCTGACACCCCGAGCGGGCGCCGCGCTACCGCTATGGCTTCAAGAATGGCAACCGCCTTGACCGTAGGAAAGGTTTTTCCCGCCGGGTCGGCCGTAGCACCCGTACGGCCGCCGGGCGCCCGTTTGAGGGAGGCCACATCCTTGAGCTCAAAGTCGTGAGGTGTCTGCATGACCTGTATCAAAAACCGGAACAAAACGTCTTGCAATATGAATCTGATCAATGGACATTAAAGCTGCAAGAGGGTCCGCCCGCCCAGACGGGCGACCCACCAGTGGGGAGGTCGGCGGTGCGGCGGGTGTTGGTCGCCAATCGCGGTGAAATCGCCTTGCGGGCCCTCCGGGCCTGCCGTCAATTGGGGCTAGAGAGCCTCGCCGTTTACTCCTCAGCGGACGCGAATTGCCCGCACCGGTGGGTCGCCGACCATGCCATTTGCATCGGGCCGCCTCCGCCGAAAGCCAGCTATTTAAACGCTGGCGCGCTAATCGAAACGGCCGTCGCATTCAATTGTGACGCTGTATACCCCGGTTACGGATTCCTGGCCGAGAACAGCGCCTTCGCCGCAAGGTGCGTCGAGGAAGGGCTTACCTTCATCGGCCCTGACAGCGATTGCATTGCCCGGATGGGCGACAAAGTCGTCGCACGCCAGGCCGCCGTCGCGATCGGTATTCCAGTCGTGCCTGGATCCGAGAGTGGTTTCACGGCGGCCACAACGGCCGAAGCGGCGGCACACCTGATCGGCTTTCCGCTACTGCTGAAGGCGAGCGGGGGCGGCGGAGGCCGTGGGATGCGGATCGTGACCCGCGTCGAAGACTTCACTGCACAATTCGAGCAAGCGTCAGCCGAGGCGCAAGCGGCCTTTGGCAACGGCGAGATTTATCTTGAGCGGTTTTTCCAGCAGGTCCGCCACATCGAGATTCAAGTGTTCGGCGATAGCCACGGCAATTACGCACATCTCGGCGAGCGTGATTGCAGCGTGCAACGCCGACATCAAAAGCTGATCGAAGAGGCGCCTTCGCCAGCACTCGACCAGGTTGCGAGATTACGCATGGCGGAAGCGGCCGTCGCACTGATCGAGGCGCTCAATTACGTCAACGCTGGCACTGTTGAGTTCATCTATGATCCCGCGAGCGGCCATTTCTTTTTCATCGAAATGAACACCCGTATTCAAGTGGAGCACCCGGTCACCGAAATGATAACCGGCACTGACCTAATACTCGAACAATTCCGCGTCGCGGCCGGCGAGCCTCTGTCTTTCGAGTCAACCTTCGCCGAAGGACGCACCGCGATCGAGTTCCGCATCAACGCCGAGGACGCCACCCGCGATTTCCAGCCCTCACCCGGCATTCTAAAGCGCTGGGCTCCGCCGAATGGCCGAAATATTCGTGTCGACAGTCATGCGTATGAAAACTACGTGGTGCCGCCCTATTACGACTCCATGCTGGCAAAACTGATCGTTTCGGGGACAGACCGCATTGCTTCCATTGAGACTGCGAAATCGGCGCTTGCGCGATTCCATGTCTCGGGATTGGCAACCACCGTTCCTTTCCACGCGCAACTCCTGCAGCAGCCGGAATTCAAGCGCGCAGAAATTCATACCCGCTGGGTCGAGGAACATTTTAAGATGGCGACGCAATGATGAGCAGCGCCCGCACCATCCGGTTGATCGACGTGACC
Organism: Pseudolabrys sp.; assembly: GCA_036721745.1. Classification (GTDB taxonomy): domain Bacteria; phylum Pseudomonadota; class Alphaproteobacteria; order Rhizobiales; family Xanthobacteraceae; genus Pseudolabrys. The sequence continues at coordinate 10,970 of DAIMKK010000017.1, forward strand.
CTTCGTGACGCTCACCAATGCCATTGGGCGACACGCATGACGACGGCAATGATGGCAGATATCGCCCCCCGTCTCGATTGCGCCGGCTTTGAAGCAATCGATCTGGTTGGCGGCGCTGTGTTCGATGTTTGCGTGCGTTACCTTCGCGAAGACCCCTGGGAACGCATGCGCATCGTTAGCAGCTGGGTTAAAGAAACGCCGCTGATCGTCATGACCCGCGGCCAGAGCCTCTTTACCTTCGAATTCTTTCCCGACGATATCGTCGAGCTGACGGCCGAGCGGATTTTCGCGAACGGCATTCGCTATCACACACCCTATGACGCGCTTAACGACATGCGCAATATGCAGGTTCCGATTCGCGCGGCAAAGAAGGTCGGCCTGTATACAGCCGGCGGCATCGTCTACACGCTCAGTCCGGTCCACACTGACGACTACTACGCACGCAAGACGCGCGAGCTTGTTAGTCTCGGAGTCGACGCGGTCTATCTCAAGGACCCGAGCGGCCTGCTGACACCCGAGCGGGCAAAGACCCTTATTCCTGCCATAAAGACGGCTTGCCGGACGCTGCCGTTACATTTGCATTCCCACTGCCTGACGGGGTTAGCGCCTTACACCGCCTGCCGCGCCGTAGAGCTTGGCGTCGATGTCGTCCATACAGCGACTTCGACACTCGCCAACGGGGCCTCTCATCCCGCCACCGAGTGGTTCGTGCGCAACGCGCGGCGCATGGGTTTCGATGTCCCCAACGATCTCGCGCCAGTCGACGAGGTCGCCGAACGTCTGCACTATATCGCCAAACGCGAGGGTAAGGCGGTCGGCACCATCCTCGAATATGATGAATTCCATTACGAGCATCAAATGCCGGGTGGGATGGTGTCCAACTTGAAGTCGCAATTGGCACCACTAGGAATCGTCGATCGCTTGCCTGAGGTCCTCGAAGAAGCGGCGCGCGTGCGTCGTGAGCTCGGCTATCCCATCATCGTCAGTCCATTCGCACAATTTGTCATAACGCAGGCGGTACTCAACGTTATGAGCAAAGAACGCTATGCCACCGTGCCCGACGAGGTAAGGAAATACGTCCTGGGCTATTACGGGGAGATTGCCGGATCGATCGATCCGAATCTTTTCGATCGGATCACAAAAGGTGCCGAGCCGACGACGGTTCGCCCCGGCGACCTGCTCAAGCCGGGAATTCCTCGCATCCGGGGAGAGCGCGGACCATTTGCATCCGACGACGACCTGCTACTGGCGGCGTTCTATCCCGACCGCGAATACGCCGCGCTCAAGGCGGCCGGGCCGATCGAAACCGATTATCCGTTGGCGTCCACGCCCCTCATAACGCTGCTCAAAGAGGTCGCGCAGCGGCGTGACATCCGCTCTTTCCACTTCATCCATCACGCCTCAAACTCACGCCCATGACAACGCCCGCCATAATTACCGTCGCCATTACGGGAGCGGTTCCGCGCAAGGCTGATACACCGGCCGTTCCGGTCATGCCGAGCGAGCAGATAGAATCTACCCACGAAGCCTTCGAGGCCGGCGCCACCGTCGTGCACATTCATGTCCGGAATTCTGACGAAAGTCCGAGTTCGTCCCCCGACTTATTTGCAAAGGTTCAAGAAGGCGTCGTCAAAAATTGCCCCGGCATGATCGTTCAATTCTCGACCGGCGGGCGCGGCCGCAGCCAGAACGAGCGCGGAAGCATGCTTTACCTGAAACCAGAAATGGCTTCGCTCGCAACTGGCTCGGTAAATTTTCTCGCGCAGATTTATGAGAATCCGCCGCAGCTCGTTGAACAGCTCGCAAAGTCGATGCTTGAGTACAATGTCAAACCTGAGATCGAGGTTTTCGATGTGGCGATGCTCTACAACGCGAAAAACCTCGCCGATCGCGGTTTTCTCAAGCGACCATGCCACGTCCAGTTCGTCATGGGCATCCCGAACGCCCTTCCGGTGCGTCGCAAGCTGTTGGAGTTTTTGATCTCCGAACTTAAGGATCTGATGCCAGACGCGACCTGGGCAGCTGCCGGAATTGGACGCCACCAACTGCTAGTGAATCAGTGGTGCCTCGAACTTGGTGGACATGTTCGCACTGGCCTGGAAGACAACATCAAATTTGATAAGGAACGTCTGGCGCGCAGCAATGCCGAACTCGTTGCACGCATTACCACAATGTGCGGTGACTACGGTCGTCACGTAGCTGACACTGTAACGGCGAGGCAGATCTTGGGACTACCGGCGGGATAACTGCGCCGGTTTTTAACAACAGAGGGAGGACGACCATGAGTGAGGCGAGAATGAAGAGTGGTGATCGCGGCATGTCTATTCGAATGATTGCTTTCGCGAGTGCCATTGGAACAACGATTGAATGGTACGACTTTTTTCTATTCGGCGTCGTAACGCCGATCGTCCTCAACAAACTGTTCTTTCCAAATTACGACCCCTTGGTGGGAACGCTGTTAGCTTATACGACCTTTTTTGTTGGCTTCATTTCCCGTCCTATCGGCGGGGTCATATTCGGCCACTATGGTGACCGGATCGGACGTAAGACCGTGCTCATCATAACGGTTCTCATCATGGGCATCGCGACGTTCTTAATCGGACTGCTGCCAACCTATAGTTCAATCGGCATCTGGGCGCCCATTCTCTTGCTATTTCTACGGGTTTTTCAGGGCATCGGAATCGGCGGCGAATGGGGCGGTGCTGTACTACTCGCGGTGGAACATTCTCCTGATGGAAAGCGGGGCTACTACGGAAGCTGGCCGCAGATCGGCGTGCCGGCTGGCCTTCTTCTGAGCGCGGGCGTTGTATACGTTCTATCGTTCCTGCCTGAGGCGGATTTTCTCTCCTGGGGATGGCGCGTTGCATTCCTTGTGAGCGCTGTCCTAGTCGCCATTGGCCTCTACATCCGGCTTAAGATTATGGAGACGCCGGCGTTCAGCCGCATCCAAGAAACACAAAAAATTGTGCAGGTCCCGGTGGCAGAACTATTCCAGACACACGGAAAGAATACTCTGTTGGGGCTTGGCGCCCGCTACATCGAAGGTGTCACGTTTAATATCTTCGGTGTGTTTCTCATCGGTTATCTGACCGGCACACTCCAGGTATCCCGGCAGACGGCCCTTGCCGGAGTTATGATATCGTCAGCGATCATGATTTTCATGTTGCCTATCTTTGGAAGCTTGTCGGACCGGATCGGACGGCGCCGTCTTTTTGGCTTCGCCGGCCTTCTCATCGGCATCCTAACGTTCGCTTCATTCTGGCTGATGGATACAAAGTCGCCGGGCCTAATCTGGATCGCGATCGCGATACCGTTCGGACTCATCTACCCGGCCGTTTACGGTCCTGAAGCTGCGCTGTTCTCGGAGCTGTTTGATACGCGTGTGCGATATACCGGTATCTCGTTCGTGTACCAATTTTCAGGCATCTTCGCGAGCGGCCTAACCCCGATCATCGCCACTGCACTCCTGCCGGTCGGTGGCGGCAAGCCGTGGCTAATTTGTCTCTACGTCTTGGTGGTTAGTATCATCAGCGCACTCTCGGTCTACCTCATGAAGGAGTCGCATAAGCGGGATATGGCGAAAGACGAAGTTCCCGCTTTGGGCCTGCAACCACTTGGTGGTTGACGGCGGGTTGTTGAACACTGAAACGCGACCGCCATGGATCTTAAGCTGAAGGGTTGCGTCGCAGTCGTCACGGGCGGGGCTTCCGGCATCGGCGAAGCCATTGCCCGCACATTGGCGACCGAAGGTTGCGCGGTTTGTATCGTAGACCGTGACGGCGCTGCCGCCAAGACAGCGGCGGCAGCGCTTGTTCAATCCGGTCTGACTGCCGATGCTATAGCCGTCGATGTCGGTGACGCCGACGCCGTCACGAAGGCCTTTCGCACGATTGTCGATCGGCATCGGCAACTGGATATTCTTATCAATGCCGCTGGTCTGCTCTCGACCGGTCTGATTGCCGATCTGGCAAGCACAGAATGGGAGCGAGTTAGTCGGGTCAATGTCTCCGGCATTCTGCATTGCGCCAAAGCGGCAATGCCGACGATGGTGGCACAGCGACGGGGGCGAATTATCAATGTCGCGTCAGTCTCGGCAATGCGAGGTGGCGGTTCCATTGGCAATGCTATTTATGGAGCTAGCAAGGCGGCCGTGGTGGCGTTGACCATGGGGTTGGCACGCGAGCTCGGGCCGCACGGCATTACGGCAAATGCGATCGCTCCGGCTGTCGCCGACACCGCTATGACGCGCTCGGCGCTCACTGACGAGTCGCGACATAAAATATTGGCGCGCATTCCGATTGGCCGCCTCGCGAGCCTGTCCGATATTGCTGATCTGGTGGCGTTTCTCGCATCCGAACGCGCGGGCTTCATCACTGGAACGGTGATCCCGATCGACGGCGGTATCCTGACGACATAATCGCCCGAGCGTCACACATGGATATGACCGACCTTGCAGCTGCCGGAATCGTAACTCTGGCTGGGTTTGTGCGCGGCCTGACTGGATTCGGGGGCGCCATGTTGATTACGCCCGTTCTGTCCGCGCTTATTGGCCCAGTGCCAGCCGTGGCAACCGCGCTAATTCTGGAAACCGCTGCGGCGCTAGTTATGTTCCCGAACGCGCTGCCAAGAGTTCGCTGGCGGACATTGCTATACCTAATCCTTCCGGCGGTTGTGACAGTGCCGATCGGCGGCTATTTCCTGCTTACAGTTGATCCCGGGGTTGCGCGTAAGACGATCGCGGCGGTAGTTGTGGTTTTCAGTTCGATACTACTGTTTGGGTTTCGCTACGGCGGGACTCCGCGCGCAACAACGTCCGTTGCGCTCGGAAGCCTAGTTGGTGCGCTCCTTGGCGCAACCAGCGTCGGTGCACCGCCAGTAATTTTGTATTTGCTATCGGGCCCAGACCCCGCGGCGGTGACCCGCGCCCATCTGACCGTGTTCGTAACGGCTATTTCCATCATTGGCGTGATTATGCTAGCGGCCGCCGGCGCGATTGGCGCGCAACTCGGCTTATCGGCTATCGTGCTTTGCTGCCCTTTCCTATTCTCCACGTGGCTGGGTGGATTGCTGTTCGCGCGACTAAGCGACATAGCGATGCGGCGGTTTGCGCTCGTGCTGATGTTATGCGTCGGAATCGCCAGTCTCAGCCTGTAAGTTAGTCTAGTGGGACAATTTATCTGCCCTGACTTTTCTTGAACCAGGCCTTATGAGAACCAAGCATCAGAAGTTCGCCATGGATCCGGGATGAGCCCCACAGTGGAACTTTATTGCTCATCCGCTGGATGAGATCGCGCAGGCCACGATCGATCTTCCGCCGCCCTGCCCGCTTTCGTGATTTCCAGCGCCAGAAAGCTTTGAAGCCTGATCGATGCCAACGCAGGACGGTCTCGGGTTGAACCACCTGGGCCGCGCAAAGCAGGCCTGGCCAGAGCCGGGTCATCCATACCAGCAGTGCTCGGTCACTGCCGCGCAGTCGAAGACGAGGTGATGCCCGCCGCAATGCGATGTTGAGCTGATGACACAGAAACAAATTCTCGGCCTCAAGCCGGCACCGAGACTTGAGCAGATCGCAGATG
>DAIMKK010000018.1:0-16360 GCA_036721745.1 Pseudolabrys sp.
CGTCGGAGTATGATCCCGGGAACCTACATAAGTAGGTGGGCGCCATATGACCGAGCCCACGAGCCCGGCCAGGGACAGCTCCCGTTAGGATCGTAAGGCCCCGGGGAATGTGACCCCGTCGCGCCCCACAGCCCCGCGAGTTGAATGTAGGGCTTATGGGTGGCTGGCGCCAGCGGCGCCCATGGTTAATCGCGCAGGCCGGTGCCGGTCTCGACCACCATCATGGTCGCGGTAATCATCGCGACCTGCTTGCGGGTGCCGCCGTCCTCCGCGAACACTTCGCCGAGCGTGATGACCAGCTTCTTGCCGCTGCGCACGACACGGCCGATCGCGCGCAGCCGCTCTCCTTTGGCCGGCGCCAGCAAATTGATCTTGAACTCGGTGGTCAGTACCGCCGCATCGCGCGGCATCACGGTGAGCGCCGCATAGCCGCAGGCGCTGTCGGCGATGGTCGCAACGGCGCCGGCGTGGATGAATTCATGCTGTTGAAGGATTTTGTCGGAGAACGGCAGCACGATCTCCACTTCGCCGGCGCGCACCGCCGCGATCTCCGCACCCAGCGTCGTCATGATCGTCTGCCGTCCGAAGCTGCCTCGAACGCGCGCCTCGATCTCCTTTGCATCCAGCATGAACGGCTACCCGATCGCCACGCCGTTGCCGAGCGAGGCGTTGAGCTTCTTGGTGATGCCCTCGATCCGCTCGGCCGCCGAGTTGAAGGCGTTGACCACCGCGTTCGATGCCGCCTTGGCGCGGTCGGACGCAACCACGCGGGCATCCTGCAGCCCGGTCGCCTCCTCCTCCAGGCGGCGGATTTTGCGCGCGGCCTCGCTGAGTTCGTCGGCCACCATCAGCGCCGCCATCACGGTCAGCCGGGTGTCGCCGATCTCGCCGAACTTGGCGCGCAAATCGATGATGCGCTGATCGAGATCGTGCGCCAGCGCCAGCAGATGCTCCTCCTGCCCGTCCTCGCAAGCGAGGCGATATTGGCGGCCGGCAATGTTGGCGTTGACATGGGCCATGAGGTCACTCGTTAGAGTCCAACACCGATTGAATGCTGGCGATGGCGGCGTCCAGCCGTTCCGCGATCTCGCGGTTGGTCGATTCGAGCCGGCGCGAGCGCGCGGCTTCGCCGTCGAGCGCGGCGGCAAGTTTGGTCCGGTCGACGCCGAGCGCATGGAGCTGGCTCGCCAGCCCTTCCTCGCTGCGGTCGGCTTCGCGCCGGCGCTCGACCGCAGCGTCGAGCGAATCCAGCGCCAGCGCCAGCCGCTTCACCGCTTGATCGATTGCGCTTTGGTCGGCCATCGCCGTCATCCGCGCTCAAAAACACTTGCGGGAGCAAAGATTTAGGCGAAGAACCTTACGTGCTGCGCGATCCCGCCGTCAACGCTTGGCGAGGGATTTATCCCGATGTTTTCGAGACCCTGTGCATGGCTGCCCGACCGGTGCGCCGTCACATTGACTCAAGGGCCTCACATGCTATCCACCCCACGCAAACAGGCCTTTTCCATGAATGCACCCGCTTCGTCGACGGCAGCGGTGGCGCAAGATCAGCGCCACGGGGCCGTGAGCGCATCGCCCGCTCACACCGACCTCGCCAATGCCATTCGGGCTTTGGCGATGGACGCGGTCGAGCAGGCAAAATCCGGCCATCCCGGTCTGCCCATGGGCGCTGCCGACCTGGCGACCGTCCTGTTCACGCGTTTCCTGAAATTCGATCCGGCCGATCCGGCCTGGCCCGACCGCGACCGTTTCGTGCTGTCGGCTGGGCACGGCTCGATGCTGATCTATGCCCTGCTCTATCTCACCGGCTATCCGGCGATGACGCTTGAGCAGATCAAGCGCTTCCGCCAGCTCGGCTCGATCACCGCCGGCCATCCCGAATACGGCCACACGCCCGGCGTCGAGACCACCACCGGCCCGCTTGGGCAAGGGCTCGCCAACGCAGTCGGCATGGCGATCGCCGAGCGGCACCTCGCCGCCGAGTTCGGCGCCGGCGTGGTCGATCACAAGACTTACGTGCTCGCTTCCGACGGCGACCTGATGGAAGGCATCAGCCAGGAAGCCATCGCGCTCGCCGGTCACCTCAAGCTCAACCGGCTGATCGTGCTGTTCGACGACAACGGCATTTCCATCGACGGCGCGCTGTCGCTCACCGACTCAGTCGATCAGGTCAAGCGCTTCGAGGCCGCCGGCTGGACCGCCTCGCGCGTCGACGGCCACGATCCGCAAGCGATTGCCGCCGCGCTGGAGAAAGCGCAGTCATCCGACAGGCCGGTCATGATCGCCTGCAAGACCACCATCGGTTTCGGCGCGCCGACCAAAGCCGGCAAGTCCTCGGCGCACGGCTCGCCGCTCGGCGCCGATGAGATCAAAGGCGCGCGCGAGAAGCTCGGCTGGGCGCACGCGCCGTTCGAAATCCCCGCCGATATTCTCTCGGCCTGGCGCAAGGCCGGCGAACGCTCGAAACCGGCGCATGCCGAGTGGAGCAAGCGCATGGCCGCGCTCGATGCCGCAACGCGCGCCGAGTTCGAACGCCGCATGAAAGGCGATTTGCCGAAGCCGGCCTTTGCCAACGCTGTCGCTGCGGTGAAGCAATCGCTCGCCGCCACGCCGAAGGACATTGCCACCCGCACGGCTTGCGAATTCGCGCTTGAGAGCCTGATCCCGGCGCTGCCGGAAATGCTCGGCGGCTCGGCCGACCTCACCGGCTCCAACAACACGCGCACCAAATCGATGAAGGCGATGAGCGCGGCGGATTACTCCGGCCGCTTCATCCATTACGGCGTGCGCGAGCACGGCATGGCCTCCGCCATGAACGGCATGGCTTTGCACGGAGGAATTATTCCGTACAGCGGCACCTTCCTGGTGTTCTCCGATTATTGTCGGCCCGCCATAAGACTCGCCGCGCTGATGGGCAAGCGCGTCATCCACATCATGACGCACGACTCCATCGGGCTGGGCGAAGACGGCCCGACCCATCAGCCGATCGAGCATCTCGCGGCCTTGCGTGCGATTCCCAATCTCCTCGTCTTCCGCCCCTGCGACGCGGTGGAAACCGCCGAGTGTTGGCAACTGGCGCTCGAAGCGAACAACCGCCCGAGCGTGCTGGCACTCACGCGCCAAAACCTGCCGCAGTTGAGTCAAAATTTCCTCGCGACCAATCGCTGCGCCGCCGGTGCCTACGAGATCGCGGCGGCCGAAGGCAAAGCAGCCGTTTCGATCTTCGCCACCGGCTCGGAAGTCGCGATCGCGGTCGAAGCCAAGAAATTGCTCGCCGCCAAGGGCGTGTCGGCGCGCGTGGTGTCGGTGCCCTGTTTCGAATTGCTGCTGGAAGCGCCGGAGGCGGCACGCCGCGCGGTGATCGGCGACGCGCCCGTCAAAGTCGGCGTCGAAGCTGCCATACGCCAGGGCTGGGACGCCATCATCGGTTCCGACGGCGTGTTCGTCGGCATGACAGGTTTTGGCGCCAGCGCGCCCTACAAGGACCTTTACAAGCATTTCGGCGTTACACCCGAAGCGGTCGCCGATGCGGCCCTGCGCAAGCTCGGGAAAACTTGATTTGCATCAATACGCGCCATGGCTCCTATCGGCCATGACACGGGAAACTATCCGGGAGTGACTGACATGACGGTACGCGTCGCCATCAATGGATTCGGCCGCATCGGCCGCAACGTTCTCCGCGCCATCGCCGAATCGGGCCGCACGGACATCGAGGTGGTCGGCATCAACGATCTCGGCCCGGTCGAGACCAACGCGCACCTCCTGCGCTTCGACAGCGTGCATGGCCGCTTCCCCGGCGAGGTCACCGTCAAGGGCGACACCATCAGCGTCGGCAACGGCGCCATCAAAGTCACCGCCATCAAGGACCCGACCACGCTGCCGTGGAAGGATCTTGGCGTCGATATCGCGCTTGAATGCACCGGCATCTTCACCGCCAAGGACAAGGCCTCGATGCATCTGACCGCCGGCGCCAAACGCGTGCTGATCTCGGCCCCGGGCGAAAACTCCGACCTGACCGTGGTCTTCGGCGTCAACCACGACAAACTGACCAAGGATCACAAGGTCGTCTCCAACGCCTCCTGCACCACCAATTGCCTGGCGCCGGTCGCCAAGGTGCTCAACGACGCCGTCGGCATCGACAAAGGCTTCATGACCACGATCCACGCCTATACCGGCGACCAGCCGACGCTCGATACGCTGCACAAGGATCTCTACCGCGGCCGCGCCGCCGCGCTGTCGATGATCCCGACCTCGACCGGCGCCGCCAAGGCCGTCGGCCTCGTGCTGCCCGAACTCAACGGCAAGCTCGACGGCGTCGCTATCCGCGTGCCGGTACCGAACGTCTCGGTGGTCGATTTCAAGTTCGTCGCCAAGCGCGCTACCAGCAAGGACGAGATCAACGGCGCGATCAAGCGCGCGGCCGAACAGCAGCTCAAGGGCATTCTCGGCTACACCAACGCGCCGAATGTCTCGATCGACTTCAACCACGATCCGCATTCCTCGGTCTTCCACATGGACCAGACCAAAGTCATGGACGGCACGCTGGTGCGCGTGATGTCTTGGTACGACAACGAATGGGGCTTCTCCAACCGCATGGCGGACACCGCCGTCGCGATGGGCAAGCTGATTTAAATTCAATCCGTCATCCTGAGGTGCGCGTCGCTTGACGCGACTCGAAGGATGACGGGAGAGATTGCTAAATGCCGGCTTTCAATACCCTCGACCATGTCGACGTAAAGGGAAAACGCGCGCTGGTGCGCGTCGACCTCAACGTTCCGGTCGAGAACGGCGTGGTCAGCGACGCCACCCGCATCGAGCGCATGGCGCACGCCATCACCGAAATCGCCGACAAGGGCGCCAAGGTCATATTGCTCTCGCATTTCGGCCGCCCGAAGGGACGCGATCAGAAAAATTCCCTCAAGCCAGTCGCCGCCGAGGTGGCGCACATCATCAAGCGGCCGGTGAAATTCGTCGATGACTGCATCGGAGAGGCCGCCGAGCGCGCGGTGGCGGCGATGAAGAATGGCGACATCGTCTGCCTGGAGAACACCCGCTTTTATCCCGGCGAGGAAAAAAACGATCCGGCTTTCGTCGCCGCACTGGCCAAGCTCGGCGATATTTTCGTCAACGACGCTTTCTCGGTGTCGCACCGCGCGCACGCCTCGACCGAAGGGCTGGCACATCTACTGCCAGCTTATGCGGGAAGGACGTTGCAGGCGGAGCTGGAAGCCTTCGAAAAGGTGCTCGATAAGCCGGCGCGCCCGCTCACGGCCATCGTCGGCGGCGCCAAGATTTCCACCAAGCTCGACCTGCTCGGCCACCTGCTGCAAAAAGTCGACGTGCTGATCATCGGCGGCGCCATGGCGAATACTTTCTTGCTCGCGCAAGGCAGACCGGTCGGCAAGTCGCTGGTCGAAGCCGACCTCGCCGCGACCGCGAGCAAGATCATGAACGAGGCCAACGCCGCCAAGCGCGAGATCGTGCTGCCGGTGGACGTGGTGGTGGCGGAGAAATTCGAGGCCAATGCGCCCTCGCGCGTGATCGATGTCAATAACGTCGGCGACAAGGATATGATCTTGGACATCGGCCCGCGCAGCATCGAATACGTGGTCTCGGTGCTGGCCCGCTCGAAGACGCTGGTCTGGAACGGCCCGTTCGGCGCTTTCGAGATGGAACCGTTCGACAACGGCACGGTCGAAGTGGCGGAAGCCGCGGCGGAACTCACGCAAGCCGGAAAGCTTGTAACGGTCGCAGGCGGCGGCGACACGGTGGCGGCGCTCAACGTCGCCGGCGTGGCCGACCGGCTGACTTACGTTTCCACCGCCGGCGGTGCCTTCCTCGAGTGGCTGGAAGGTAAAGCCTTGCCGGGGGTCGAGGTGTTGCGGCAGAAATGACGCCGACTATCATGTCGGCGTCATCGCTGGGGGCCAAACTTTTTAGGATGCGATGGAGGAAGTCATGAATCTCGACGAACTGAACAAAGTAGCGCTGGCCATGGTTGCGCCCGGCAAAGGAATTCTGGCGGCCGACGAATCCTCCGGAACCATCAAGAAACGCTTCGACGCCATCGGCGTCGAATCGACCGAGGACGCACGGCGCGATTACCGCGAGATGCTATTCCGCTCGGCCGAAGGCATGAAGCACATCTCCGGCGTCATCCTGTACGACGAGACGATATGGCAGAAGGGCAAGGACGGCACGCCGCTGGTCGATCTGATCAAGAAGGCCGGCGCGCTCCCCGGCATCAAGGTGGACGAAGGCACCAAGCCGCTGCCGTTCTGCCCCGGCGAACTCGTCACCATCGGCCTCGACAGACTGGCCGACCGGCTGCCAAAATATTACGAGCAGGGCGCGCGTTTCGCCAAATGGCGCGGCGTGATCGACATCGGCAAGGGCATCCCGAGCAGCAACTGCATCAAGGCCAATGCGCACGCGCTGGCGCGCTATGCCGCGCTCTGCCAGGAAGCGCAGATCGTGCCGATCGTCGAGCCGGAAGTGCTGATGGACGGCGACCACGACATCGACCGCTGCTTCAGCGTGACCGAGCACATGCTCAAAGTCATGTTCAACGAATTGTTCGACGCCCATGTCATGCTCGAAGGCATGGTGCTCAAGCCAAACATGGTGATCTCCGGCAAGAAATGCGCAAAGCGGGCTTCAGTGGAAGAAGTCGCGGAAAAAACCGTGACCGTGCTCAAGATATGCGTGCCGGCCGCTGTCCCGGGCATCGCCTTCCTGTCGGGCGGGCAAAGCGACGAGGAGGCCACCGCCCATCTCGACGCCATGAACAAAATCGGCAACCTGCCGTGGCGGCTCACCTTCTCCTACGGACGCGCGCTGCAGCACGCGCCGCAGACCACCTGGCGCGGCAAGACTGAAAACGTCGCCGCCGCCCAGCGCGCCTTTTCACATCGCGCCAAGATGAACAGCCTCGCCACCCTCGGCCAATGGAAGGCCGATATGGAAAAGAAGGCGGCGTAATCAAATCGACGTGTGCGGCGTGACGCACACGGAATTATTGGATAAAGAGACCTCATGGCCGGGCAAAAGGCGCGAAGCGACGTCTTCGCGCTTAATGTCCCGGCCATAACGTTGTTACAGCCAGCGATTTAAAGGATTTGCCCGTGATCGATCTCTACACCTGGACCACGCCGAACGGCCGCAAGATCTCCATCGCCCTGGAAGAGCTCGGCCTGCCCTACACCGTGCACGCCATCGACATTTCCAAGGGCGAGCAGTTCGCGCCGGACTTTCTGAAAGTGGCGCCCAACAACCGCATCCCGGCGATCGTCGACCGCGACACCAACATGTCGTTGATGGAGTCTGGTGCAATCCTGATCTATCTCGCCGACAAAACCGGCAAGCTCATGCCGAAGTCGGGCGAAGGCCGCTACAAGGTAATCGAGTGGCTGATGTGGCAGATGGGCGGCCCGGGCCCGATGCTCGGCCAGGTGCACCACTTCGTGAAATATAATCCCGGCAAGGCGCCTTATGCCGAGGAGCGCTACCTGAAGGAAGCGCACCGGCTCTATAAGGTGCTCGACACGCGGCTTGCCGGGCGCGATTTCGTCGCCGACGAATATTCCATCGCCGACATCGCGATCTGGCCGTGGATCTCACGCTTCGAGTGGCAGACCGTCGACATGAAGCAATATCCCAACGTGCGGCGCTGGTACGAGACGATCGCCGCGCGCCCGGCGGTGCAGAAAGGCTACAAGGTCCCGAAGGACATGGGGCCGATCCCGATGCCGGCTTAAGGTTCAAGCGCGCGACGCACTCCGCTCATTCCCGCGCAAGCGGGAATCCAGTCCGGGTCCCCGCTTTCGCGGGGACGAGCGGGGTGAGGCCTACTTCCCCGCGCCCGGGATGACGATGTGCTCTTCGTTCACCAGCGCGCTCCATTTCGCCACGTCGGCGTTGATGAAGCGGGCGAACTCGTCGGGCGTCTGCGGCTCCGGCTCGGCGCCGAGCTTGGCCATGTGCTCGATCACGTCCTTCTCGGCCATGATGCCGACCACGGCCTTGTTGAGCTTGTCGACGATCTCCTTCGGCGTATGCGCCGGCGCCAGCAGGCCGAACCAGCCGACCGACTGATAGCCGGGCAGACCGCCTTCGGCCACGGTCGGCACGTCGGGGAAGAATTTCGAGCGCTTGGCGCCGGTGGTGGCGAGCGCCTTGAGTTTGCCAGCCGCGACGAAGGCCTGCACCGTGGTCGAGGGCGAGAACATCATGTCGATGCGCCCGCCCAAGAGATCGGTGACCGCGGGCCCGGTGCCCTTGTAGGGCACATGCAGCATCTCGATTTTGGCATCCTTCTCGAACAACGCGCCCGACAAATGCGAAGCAGCGCCGATGCCCGACGAACCAAATGACAACGCCTTCGGCTTTTCGCTGGCGAGCTTGATCAGCTCGGCGACCGAATTGGCCTGCACGCTCGGATTGACCACCAGTAGATAAGGCGGCGCCGCCACCACGGTGATCGGCGCGAAAAATTTATTGACGTCGAAATGCCCTTCCGGTGCCAGCGCGGCGGAAGCCGCCATCAACGCGCCGGTCGAGGCCATCAGCAGCGTATAGCCGTCCGGCTCCGCCTTGACGAAGGCTTTGGTGCCGATGCCGCCGGAGGCGCCGGGCTGATTTTCGACCACCACCGGCTGGCCCCATTGCTCGAACAACCGGTTGGCGATGATGCGGCCGAGCACGTCGGTGCCGCCGCCGGGTGCGAACGGCACCACCATCTTGATGGCGCGGCTGGGATAGTCGGCCGCGGCAGCGGGCGCAGCCGGCAAAGCGGCAAGGCATAGCAGCAGCAATGACAGGCGTTTGAGCATTTTTTCCTCCAAGTCTCGCGCAAACTTTATTTTGTGGTCTTTTGCGCGATGCTAGCGAACGCCCCATGGCCCGTCTACGCGCCCGGCCGGTTTGGACGCGCGCCCGTTGAGCGAATATTCTCACAATGATTCGCCCATGGCCCATCCGCAGCCCAAACCGCAAACCGCGCCGCCCGACCTCGCCGATACGCTGCGCCGCGCCGCCGCGTTGCATCAGCGCGGGGAGTTGCGCGAGGCCGAGACGCTCTATCGTGCCGTGCTCGCCGCCCGCCCCGATCAGTTCGACGCCTTGCATCTCTACGGCGTGCTCAAGCATCAGACCGGCGAGCCGGCCGAGGCGCTCAAATTGATCGGCAAGGCGCTGGCCAGCAACGACCGCTCCGCCGCCGCTTATTCCAACTTGGGCAGCGTGCTCGCCGCGCTCGCGCGCAACGAGGAGGCGCTGGCGAGCTATGACAGCGCGCTGGCGCTCAAACCCGATTACGTCGAGGCGCTGCACAACCGCGGCAATGCGCTGCACGCGCTCGGCCGCGCGCAGGCCGCGCTGGAGAGCTTCGAACGCGCGCTCGCGCTCAAACCCGACCATGCCGATGCGTTGCTCAACCGCGCGCAGATCCTGCACGAACTTGAACGCGAGCAGGAAGCGCTCGACAGCATCGAGCGCGCGCTCAAACTCAGGCCCGACCACACCGCCGCCCTCGCCATGCGCGGCCGGCTGCTGGCCGCGCTCAAGCGCGAGGCGGCGGCGCTGGAAAGCTTCGATCGCGCGCTCGCGCTCAAGCCCGACGATGCCGATACGCTGGTCGCGCGCGGCAATACGCATTACGCGATGAGGTCTTTTGCGGCCGCGCTCGCCGACTGCGATCGCGTCCTGCTTTTGCGCCCCGACGCCGCCCCGCTGCACAACAATCGCGGCAATAGCTTGCGCGAGCTCGGCCGCCAGCAAGAAGCGCTGGAAAGCTTCGACCGCGCGCTGGCACTCGATCCCAACTATGCCGACGCTTCCAATAATCGCGGCAATGCTTTGCTCGAACTCAATCGTCCGGCCGATGCGCTCGCCGATTACGATCTTGCCTTGGCGCTCAAGCCCGACTTCACCTACGCGCTGGTCAATCGCGGCATTGCCTTGCACTATCTCAAGCGTTTCGATGAAGCGCTGGAAAGCTTCGAGCGCGCGCTGGCGTTGGCGCCCGATCTTGCCGAAACACACTGGAACAAAGGCCTGCTGCTGCTCGAGCTCGGCGATTTCGACCGCGGCTTGCCGGAATATGAATGGCGCTGGCGGCGCGAGGGCGAAATGAAGCCGCGCGATGTCGCGCAGCCGCTCTGGCAGGGCGAATATCTCGGCGGCAGAACCATCTTGTTGCATGCCGAGCAGGGCTTCGGCGACAGCATCCAGTTGCTGCGTTATGTGCCGATGGTGGTCGCCAAAGGCGGCCAAGTCATACTGGAAATACCGGACAGCCTGATGCCGCTGATCGGTGCCCGCGACGGCGTGGTGGCGATGCTAAAGCCCGGCGCGCCGTTGCCGCCGTTCGATCTGCACTGCCCGCTGTTGAGCCTGCCGCTCGCCTTCGGCACCACGCTCGCCACCATCCCGGCGCAGGTGCCCTATCTGCGCGTGGCGGCCGAGCGCGCGGCGAAATGGCGTAACTGGTTACCCGACACCGGCCGGCCGCGCGTCGGCTTGGTCTGGTCGGGAAAGCCGACGCACAAGAACGATCACAACCGCAGCATCGCCTTGCACCGCCTGACGCCGCTGTTGTCGTTGCCCGGGCTCGACTTCATCAGCCTACAACGCGAATACCGTGAGGCCGACTTGGGCGCGCTCGCGGCCTTCCCCAACTTGCTGCGCCTGGATGCGGCGCTCGCCGACTTCGCCGACACCGCGGCCGCCGTGCAGACGCTCGATCTGGTGATAAGCGTCGATACCGCCGTCGCGCATCTCGCCGGCGCGCTGGGCAAGCCGGTCTGGATCCTGTTGTCCTCGATTCAGGACTGGCGCTGGCTCTTGCAGCGCGAGGATAGCCCCTGGTACCCGACCGCCCGCCTGTTCCGGCAACCGGAGATCGGCGATTGGGACAGCGTGATCGCCCGCGTGGCGCGTGAACTCGCGGCCTTCGCGCGCCGCTAATTGACGTCAAGTTTCCGCCCGATTGGGCTAGCATGCGTGGGACATGGCTTCGCGACCCAAACAGGCCGACCCGCGGCCGGCGCCGCGCCTCTATCTGGTGACGCCGCCGGTGGTGGACGCTCGAGCGTTCGCCACACCGCTTGCGGCGGCCTTGGCAGCCGGCGATGTCGCGGCCGTGCTGCTGCGTTTATCCGACGCGGATGAGCGCACGCAGATCAACCACGCCAAGACGCTTTGCCCCCTCGTCCAGGACAAGGGCGCGGCGGCGCTGATCGACGGCCATGCCGACTTGGTCGCGCGCGCCGGCGCCGACGGCGCGCATATGACCGGCATTACGGATTTCACTGCCTCGTTGGAGCAACTCAAGCCCGAACGCATCGTGGGCGTCGGCGGCCTCGTCACCCGGCACGACGCCATGGCCGCGGCCGAAGCAGGCGCAGACTATGTGATGTTCGGCGAGCCCAATGCGGCCGGCGAACGGCCTGGCTTCGATGCGATCGAGGAGCGCGTCGCCTGGTGGGCGGAGGTGTTCGAAGCCCCATGCGTCGGCTATGCCGCGTCGGACGACGAAGTGGCGGCGTTGGTAAAGGCCGGCGCCGATTTCGTCGCGCTCGGCGATTGGCTGTGGCGCGACCCGCAGGCGATTGCAGAAATAATTGTCCGCGCCGGCGATAATCTGCGCATTGCGGAGAGCGCGGCATGACGGCGCAGAGGCGCAGCACGATCCTCGCGCTGTGCGTACTCGCTGCCCTGGCGGCGCCGGCGCTGGCGCAGCCCAAGAAGAAAAAGCCGCCGCCCGCTCCGCCGCCCGCGCCCGTTGCAGACAATCCCAATGCCGACATCGCCTACGGCGCCTTTCAGCGCGGCCAATATTTGACCGCGCTCGCCGAGGCTACCAAGCGCGCGCAGCAGAACGACCCCACCGCGATGACTCTGGTCGGCCTCATCTACGCGCAAGGGATTGGCGTACCCGAAGACGACATCAAGGCCGCGGATTGGTACAAACGGGCCGCCGCGCTAGGCGACCGCGAGGCCATGTTCGCGCTGGCGATGTTCAATCTCGAAGGCCGCGCCGGCGCACGCAATCCGGACGAAGCCGCCCGCCTGCTGGCGGCCGCCGCCAAGCTCGGACACGCGGCCGCCGCCTACGATCTTGGCTTGCTCTATTTGCAAGGCCAGCAATTCCCGCAGGACTTCGCGCGCGCCGCCGAGCTGTTCCGGCAGGCCTCCGATGCCGGAAATTCCGAAGCGCAATACGCGCTCGCCACCATGTACAAAGAGGGCCGCGGCGTGCCGAAGGACCTCAACGAGGCCGCGCGCCTGATGGGGCTCGCTTCCGTCGCCGGCAATCTCGACGCCATGGTCGAATACGCCATCGCGCAGTTCAACGGCACCGGCATCCCCAAAAACGAAACCGCCGCCGCCCAGCTGTTCCTCAAGTCGGCGCACCGCGGCAGCCCGATCGCGCAAGACCGGCTGGCGCGCATTCTGATGTCCGGGCGCGGCATGCCGGCCAACGCGACCGAGGCGGTCAAGTGGCACATCGTCGCCAAGGCAGCCCATGCCGGCGATCCCGAGCTCGATGCCTTCGCCGCCGAGCAGACGCAACAGGTGCGCGAGGCCGCCGAGAAGTCGGCCCAGAAGTGGCTCTCCACCGCCGCGCCGCGCTCTTGATTCTTCTTATTCCTCCCCCAGAAAGGGGAGGGTCGGCGAGCGCTGCGAGCCGGGGTGGGGTCTCCCCGATAATTGTGCTAAGCGCCCCCACCCGGTCGACTTCGTCGACCACCCTCCCCCTTGCAGGGGAGGGAGAAGGAAAATCATGCACCACTCCGCTTTGCTCAATGTGATGATCGCCGCCGCGCGCAAGACGGCGCGCGCGCTCAAACGCGATTTCGGCGAGCTGGAGAAGCTGCAGGTCTCGCTCAAGGGTCCGGCCAATTTCGTCTCGTCGGCCGACCGCCGCGCCGAGGAAACGCTGTACCAGGAGCTCTCCAAGGCGCGGCCCGGCTACGGCTTCCTCGGCGAGGAAGGCGGCCACCGCGAGGGCGCCGACAAATCGCATCGCTGGATCGTCGACCCGCTCGATGGCACCACCAATTTCCTGCACGGCATTCCGCAATTCGCGATTTCGATCGCGCTCGAGCGCGAGGACACCGTGATCGCCGGGCTGATCTACAACCCGGCGAGCGAAGAGATGTTCATCGCCGAACGCGGCAAGGGCGCGTTCATGAACGAGCAGCGCATCCGCGTCGCCGGCCGCAAGCGGCTCGCCGATTCCGTGGTCGCCTGTGGGCTACCGCATATCGGCCGCGGCGATCTGGCGCTAGCGCGCCGGGAGACCGGCGCCATGCAGGAGCGGGTGGCCGGCCTGCGCCGCTTCGGCGCCGCCGCGCTTGATATGGCCTGGATCGCCGCCGGCCGGCTCGACGGCTATTGGGAGCGCGACATCAAGCCCTGGGACGTGGCGGCCGGCTCCATTCTGGTGCGCGAAGCCGGCGGCTTCGTTTCCGATTGCGATGGCGGCACCGAGATGTTCACCAAAGGTCACGTGGTCGCCGGCAACGACGCCATCCAGAAAGAGCTGCTGTCCGTGCTCAAAGGCGCCGGCAAGGATTGAGACCGACCGCAATTTAAACTCAATCCGCCGCTCTATGCTGGAGTTGCGCCACAACTGCTTTTTCCCTGGTCTGTGTCTGTGGCATATTGAGTCGGCCCGGACCCCGCTGGCATCAAGCGCATGGCAAAAGAACTCGATCCGCTCAAACTCTCATCGCCCCGCATCTTCCTGTTCCGGATGCTGGTGTTCGTCGTACTTGGCGGACTCGTCGCCTTCCTGCTGCACAAGCAGATCGAAGTGGCGTTCATGGCCAATCCCGGCCTCAACGCGCTGATCATCGGCGTGTTGCTCATCGGCATCGTGCTGTCGGCGCGCCAGGTGATCCGGCTTTATCCGGAAATCGCCTGGGTCAACAATTTCCGTCTCGCCGATCCCGGCCTCGCGGTCGACCGCCCGCCGGTGCTGCTGGCGCCGATGGCGGCGATCCTCGGCAGCCGCATCGGCCGCATGGCGATGTCCGCGCAATTGATGCGCAGCATTCTCGACTCGATCGCCACCCGCCTCGACGAGGCACGCGACATCTTGCGCTACATGACCGGACTTCTGGTGTTCCTCGGCCTGCTCGGCACGTTCTGGGGCCTGATCGAGACCGTGAGCTCGGTCGGCGGCGTGATCCAGGGACTGAAAGCCGGCGGCGATGCCGGCAGCATGTTCGATTCGCTGCGCGAGGGCCTCGCCGCGCCGCTGTCCGGCATGGGCATATCGTTCTCGTCCTCGCTGTTCGGCCTCGCCGGCTCGCTGGTGCTCGGCTTCCTCGACCTGCAATCGAGCCAGGCGCAGAACCGCTTCTACACCGAACTGGAAGACTGGCTGTCCACCACGGTCTACGACCAGGCGGCCGAGCCGATCGTCGCCGCCGGCGGCACGACCGAGATGCGCTCGGCCATCGACCGCCTGCGCGAAGCGATGACCGAGGGCGGCACCGGCAAGGGCGCCTCCACCGCCATGGTTAATCTGGCCGAAGCGATCCAGGGTCTGGTGCACCACATGCGCAACGAGCAGCAGATGATCCGCGACTGGGTCGACAGCCAGGCCGAGCAGCAGCGCGAGATCAAGAAGCTCTTGGAAGTCATGGTGCGCGAGAAAGTGGATCGTTAAAGCGCATGATCCCGAAAAGTGGGTACCGGTTTTCGGATAAGATTATGCGCCAGGAAAAATAATCATGGCGCTTGCACGCACGCGCCGCGGCGAAAGCGGCATGAACTACTGGCCCGGCTTTGTCGACGCGTTGTCGACGCTGATCCTGTCCATCATTTTCATCCTGACCGTGTTCGTGGTGGTGCAATTCTATTTGCAGCAGGAAGTCGCCGGCAAAGACACCGCGCTCACCCGCCTCAACGCGCAGATCGCCCAGCTCACCGAGCTCTTGTCGCTGGAGAAGACCGGCAAAGCCAACCTCGAGGATCAACTCGCACAGTTGAGCGCCTCGCTCGCTTCCGCCGCGAGCGATCGCGACAAATACAAAGGTCTCGCCGAGGGCTCCGGCGCGGGCGCCGCCGCGGCGCAGGGCAAGGTCTCCGAACTCAGCGGCCAGCTCGAAGGCGAGAAGAAGATTTCCTCGCGCGCGCTGGCACAGGTCGAAATCCTCAACCAGCAGATCGCCGCGCTGCGCCGCCAGCTGGCTGCGATTGAGAGCGCGCTCGACGCCTCCGAAAAGAAGGACAAGGAAGCGCAGAGCAAGATCGCCGATCTCGGCCAGCGGCTCAATCTGGCGCTGGCGCAGAAGGTGCAGGAGCTGACCAAGTACCGCTCCGACTTCTTCGGCAAGCTGCGCGAGATCCTCGGCAATCGGCCCGATGTGCGCGTGGTCGGCGACCGTTTCGTGCTGCAATCGGAGCTGTTCTTCGACACCGGCAAGGCCGACCTCAAGCCGGAGGCGACCGCCGAGCTCGACAAAGTGGCGGGCGCGCTGGTCGAACTGGAGAAGCAAATTCCGGCCGATATCGCCTGGGTGCTGCGCGTCGACGGCCACACCGACGTGCGGCCGACCGGCACTGGCGGCCAGTTCAAGTCGAACTGGGACCTGTCGGCGGCGCGCGCGATTTCAGTGGTGCAATATTTGGTGGCTAAGGGCGTCTCGCCGCAGCGTCTGGTCGCCGCCGGCTTCGGCGAATTCCAGCCGATCGACACCGCTACCAGCGAGGCCGCCTACCGGCGCAACCGCCGCATCGAGTTCAAGCTGACCGAACGGTGAGCACTGGGTTTTTCGCAGCCGAGATTCGTGTTATACTGTCATTATGAACAAGATCGTCGAAAGCATTCTCGATCGCATCGCCGACTGGCCGGAAGCGGCGCAGGCCGAGTTGATGCAAGCTGTGACCGATATTGAAGTGAAGCACCTCGGTGTCTATCGCTTGTCCGACGACGAGCGCGCGGCGGTTCGCGAGGGCTTCGCGCAATCGGAACGCGGTGAGTTTGTTCCAGACGATGTTGTCGCTGCTTATTTCAACAAATACCGGGCATGAGAGTTAGATACACTCCACGGGCTTTTTCCGATCTCGAAGATATTCGCAGTTACATCAATCAACACAATCCGATTGCCGCCCAAAGAGTCGTCACTGTCATTGAAAGGATTGTCGGTCGATTAGGCGACTTTCCTGAATCCGGACAACGCTCGGACGAACTCGATGTACGCGTCATCTATGCGACTCGTTATCCCTATCGTATCTACTATCGAATCGTGGCCGACGACATATTGATTCTTCATATCAGGCACGCGGCCCGAAGGAGTATCGAAAGGGGCGAGGTATAGTCAGGTGTCGAGCAACCGTCCTACGC
>DAIMKK010000019.1:0-1686 GCA_036721745.1 Pseudolabrys sp.
CGCCGCCGGGCACCGGCGTCAATGCGCCCGCGACTTTCTCCGCTTCGGCGAACGCAACATCGCCGACGATTTTATATTTGCCGGCACCGCCGACGGGGCGCGACTGGCCGCTCTCCGCCGCAACGCGGTTGATCCCGACATCGATCACGGTCGCCCCGGGCTTGATCCAGTCGCCGCGCACCAATTCAGGCCGGCCGATCGCGGCAACCAGCAAGTCGGCGCGGCGGCACACCGCCGCCAGATCGCGGGTCTTGGAATGGGGGATCGTCACCGTCGCATCTTCCGCCAGCAGCAACTGCGCCAGCGGTTTGCCGACGATATTGGAGCGGCCGACTACCACTGCCTCGAGACCGGCAAGCGAGTCATGCACCTTTCTGGCCAACAGCACGCAAGCCAGCGGCGTGCACGGCACCAATCCGGACAAGCCGCTGGCGCGCCGGCCGACATTGAGCGGATGGAACCCGTCGACGTCCTTGGCGTCATCGATAGCGGCAATGACCTTTTGCGCGTCGATCTGCGGCGGCAGCGGCAATTGCACCAGAATGCCGTTCACTTGCTCGTCGGCATTGAGCTTGGCGATCAGTTTGAGCAGGTCGTTTTCGCTGACATCCGCGGCAAGCTTGTGGTCGAATGCGCGCATGCCGGCTTCCGCAACCGCCTTCGACTTGGCGCGGACATAAACGCTGCTCGCCGGATTGTCGCCGACCTGCACCACCGCGATGCCGGGAACGAGACCGTGCGTGGCTTGCAGGCGCGCGACTTCGCCGGCGATCTTGACACGCAAGTCCGCCGCGATCGCTTTGCCATCGATGATGCGTGCCGTCATACCCAGTATCCGTCGCCCGCTATTCCGTTATGGCCATTGCCTTAGCGCGAAGCCGTCATCTTCTCCAGCGCCGCGATCAGCGTTGAGCCGTCGCCTGCAAGCATAAGCCGTTTGATGCGCGCCGTGGCGCCCGCGATCAGCGTGACGTCGCGGGGCGGGATATTCGCGGCCTTGGCGATCATCCGGCGCAGCGCTTCATTGGCCTCGCCCTCGCTCGGCGCGGCTGCGACGCGGGCCTTGAGCACCGCGCGACCGTCGGCCAGGACGTCGATGCCGTCGATGGCATCGCGGCCGCCCTTGGGGGTCAGCCGCACGGAAAGCGCAACGCCGCCGGCTGTCGCCGACCACGGCCGCGCCGGGTTTTTCATCGTCAGCGACGTCAGAATACGTTGGGGTAAATGTAGCGAATGATCACGTTTTCCAGCAGCAGGATAATCAGGATCAGGATCACCGGCGACACGTCGATGCCGCCAAGGTTGGGCATCATCTGGCGGATCGGCCGCAGCACCGGCTCGGTAATTCGATAAAGAAAATCGGCCACCATCGCCACGACCTGATTGCGGGTATTGACCACGTTGAAGGCAATCAGCCAGGACAGAACCGCGGAGGCGATCAGCAGCCAGATATAAATCTGCAACACCAGCAGAACGATATCGAGAATAGCGCGCATGGGAATCCGCCCGGTTTGAAGGTGGCCGGAACCTAGCCGGTCACATGGCCTCGAACAAGCCGACCGGCCTTATCCTTGACAGGCCGGACCCCTGGCCCTAAATGGCGGCCAATCGCCTGAATTTGCGCGACAACGGCTGCGTTGTCGTTGCACTTTGGGGGGCCATAGCTCAGCTGGGAGAGCGCGTCGT
>DAIMKK010000019.1:1696-12415 GCA_036721745.1 Pseudolabrys sp.
AAGCCGCATCCTTGACAGTCCCTACCCCCGGCCCTAAATGGCGCCCACTCGCTGAAAACCGCGCGGCGCTAGGCTTTGGCGCTGGCGGAGGATCGGTCGGGGCCATAGCTCAGCTGGGAGAGCGCGTCGTTCGCAATGACGAGGTCGGCGGTTCGATCCCGCCTGGCTCCACCATCCACCTTCGCCGCTCCTTCGGAACTTAAGCTGGCAAGCTCCCCGAGCGCGAAGGCTGCCCGCCGAAGCTTTAGCGAAGGCGGGCCTTTTATCCGGCAACTCGTTCCGTGCCGATCCAATGATCAATGAAAGCCGCGAGCCAGTTGCGCGAGGCGTGATCGTGCACCGCGCGGCCGACGATATGCTCGTGGCGCTGCTTGGTGCCGGGCAGTTCCATGCGATGGGCGCCGCGCACCAGCCAGCGATACATCATGGCATGGGTGACCTCGGGGTGGAACTGCAGCGCATAGCCGGTGCCATAACGAAACGCCTGCACGGAAAAGGCATCGTCACCCTCGGCCAGCAAGTCGCCACCGGCCGGCAGGTCGAAGCCCTCACGATGCCATTGATAGACTTGATCCGGCCAATCGGGGCAGACCTTGAGCCCTGCCTCGGTCGGGCGGATCGGATAATAGCCGACCTGGGCATGGCCTTGCGGATGCAGGAAAACACGGCTGCCGAGATGGCGCGCCATCATCTGCGCGCCGAGGCAGATGCCGAGATAAGGCTTCTTGTCGCGCAGCGGCACGCCAATCCAGTCGGTCTCGCGCCGCACGAACTCCTCGTTGTCGTTGGCGCTTTGCGGGCCGCCGAAAATTGCGGCGCCAGTATGTTCGTCCATCGTCTCCGGCAGCGGATCGCCGAAACGCGGGCGCCTTATGTCGAGCGGATAGCCGAGCTTGCCCAGCACCTGGCCGACGCGGCCGGGCGAGGAATGCTCCTGGTGCAAAATGAGAAGGACCGGCTTCAACATGGCGGTTCGGGGCGCGATTCTGCGCTGGTATCGAGTACTAACCGCTTTACCGGCGTTTGCAATATGACCCGCGCAAGAGTTCTAGTTCTAATCAAAATCAGGATCTTGCCTAACATTTTGCTTGCACATGATCTTTTCCGGAAACCGGTTCCCACTTTTCGGGATCATGCGCGCTATTTGCGCGGCGCGGACTTGCGCTGGCGCTGCCGGGCATCCACCAGCGCCAGCACAAAGCGGCGCGGAACAAGGCGGATCACGAGGACGACCAGCTTATTGATCAAACCCGGCACCACGGTCCGGCGGCCCTGCATCAGCCCGCGGTAACCCGCCTCCGCCACATGATCCGCGCTGAGGGTTAGAATGGCCGGAGCCATGCTCTTGGAGAGCCCGGCGCGGGCCGCGAATTCGGTCGGCACCGGGCCCGGGCAGAGCACGGTCACCCGCACCCCGCGCGATTTGAGCTCGCTGTGCAGCGCCTCGCTGAACGACAGCACAAAGGCCTTGGTGGCGTAATAGACCGTCATGCCTGGTCCGGGCAGGAAGCCCGCCACCGAGCCGACATTGAGGACGCCGCCACGATGGCGCGCCAGGCTGTCGACAAAGGCGAGCGACAGCTCGGTGAGCATGCGGACGTTGACGTCGATCATCGCTAGTTGCTCGGCGCGGTCGAGCGCGGCGGCGGCCCCGATCAGGCCGAAGCCGGCATTGTTGACCATGAACTGAGGCTCGGCCCCTTGCGCGGCCAGCGCGTCGCCGATTAGGCGGGTGGCATCGCCGCGTTGCAGGTCGGCGACAATCACCAGCGGCCTGACACCGCCGGCCGCCGCTATTTCATCGGCCAGCGCGTGCAAGCGATCCTCGCGCCGCGCCACCAGTGCCAAGGTATGGCCGTTGCGCGCGAACACGCGCGCCAACGCCGCGCCGATGCCGGCCGAGGCACCAGTGATCACGGTGACAGGCCGCAAGCCGCTCATTGCTTTGCGTTGCCTCCATCCACGCGGGCCGCCGAAACCCGTTCGCGCAGCGCGATCCGCTCACCCTGCGAAACTCCGAGCAGATCGGCCGCCCGCCAGATCAAATTATCCTCGAATTCGCTGATAACCCCGTCGGTATATGCAATTTGCCACATCATTTCGACCATGCGTGCGCGGCCGGCCTCATCGAGCGAGCCGTTGAGCCGCGCGGTGAAGTGATAGAGATCGACCGCTTTCTGCTCGGCCTCGGTGGCCGCGGCGACCAATTCATCGGTCGCGGCATCGTCCAGATTGAAGCGCTGTTTGATCAGGGCATGCAGCCTGTCGCGCGCGGCGTCGGAAACCGAGCCGTCGATGGCGGCCGCGTGTACCAGCAGCGCGGCGGCGGCCAGCCGGTAATCGTTATCCTCGAAGCGTTTGGGACGCTTGCCGCCCTCGCCTAAATCGGAAATCAGTTTCCGCAACGAATCGAACAAGACGCATTAATCCTCGCGCAAGCGCACCCCACACTACGCATCTATGAACGCGATCGGCCGCCCGGTAGCCCGGACGGCCGATCGACCAATGATGTGATCAGGCGAAGGATTATCACTTTTTCACCAATGCCCACGCACCACGCTATTCGAGATATTTGCTCGGTGGGAAGTCGCGCGAAAACACCGGCTGCTCGACGGCCTTCTTGGGATCGTAGGTCCAGAACTGATTTACCTGCGGATAGGTCTTGATGATCGTATTGGTGAGCTTGCCGTTCACGCGTGCCACCTTGCGAATGTGAATGTCGAGGATCGGGGTGCCGTACTCATCGAGCCGCACCGGGCCGATCGGCCCGTGGGTAAGGCGTACGTCGTGCATAGCCTTGAGGAAGGCCGCGGCATCGTCGGTCTTTCCGCCGGTGGTCTTGAGCGCCTCCTCGATGATGAGCAGCGCGGTGTAGGGACCCGACGTGTAGAACCCTGGATCGTGTTTAAATTCCGCGTTGATGCCGCCGACGAATTTCTTGTTATCCGGAGTGTCGAGCCCGGCGGCGTACCAGCCCGCGGTATAGACGCCGACCGCCTCCTCGCCCATCACCTTGAGGATGCCCTCGTCAGTGCTGGTGGTGTTGCCGAGCACGGCGATTTTACCCTTCAGCCCGTAATCGCTTAACTGCTTGAGGAAGCGCAGCGGATTGCCGCCGGCAAAGCCCATATAGATGGCGTCGACGTCGGGCTTGATCTGCGCAAGATAGGGTCCGTATTCCGGCGCGTTGAGCGGCGGCCAAAGCTTCTGCACGATCTTGCCGCCCCCCGCTTCGAAGGCGAGATGGAATCCGCCAGCGCCTTCGTGGCCATAGGTGAAATCCTCGGCGACAATGGCGACCTTCTTGTAGCCGAGCGTCTTGGCCGCGTAATCGCCGAGCGGATAGGTCACCTGCGGCGCCGTACCGAAGGCATGCAGGACGTAGGCGTTCGGGGCCCGGCTCTTGAGGTCGACGGTCGCGGCCGAGGTCGTGGTGATCAGCGGCACCTTGCTGTCGCGAACGTAACCGTCCATCGCTAAGGCTTCGTTGGTCGCCAACGGGCCGATCATCACCGTCACCTTGTGACGCTCGACCAGTTCCTGGGTCTTGGTTTTGGCAAGCGCCGGATTGCCGGCTGTGTCTTCTGTGATCAACTCGATCTTGCGGCCGGCAATCATGCCGTTGCGTTCCTTGAGGAAGAATGCCGCGCCTTCTTCCTGCTGTTTGCCGCCCGCCGCGAGTGGACCGGTGAGAACCGTGAGAAAGCCGACTTTGAGTGGCTCCGAGGTTTGCGCTAATACGCGCGGCACTGGGAATATGCTGATCGCCGCGCCTGCCTTGAGCAGCGTGCGGCGCGACACCCCCAATTTTATGGTCCCCATAGACATTGTAGCTCCCTCCCTAGTTTCAGTCGCTCCCCTTATGCCGAGAAATCGATTGGGTGATTGAGTGATCGGCCGGACATAGGATAGCAGCGGCTTGGTCCCTCGTCCCCGCCCAATCAACCCCAGCGGCTCGGCAATATTCGCAGATCCGCCCCGCGAGACAATGAAGTTGGAGGGGCCGCGAAGACTTTCGCGCCCGTATCTAGAACCACCGATGTTGAGAATTAGTCCCGTCGGCCGGCTGTTTTCCTGCGTGGCGCGGCGAAGCCTATTGGATCGACTTGCCATTACGGTAGCTGTCTTCCAGGAGCTGGATATTATTCAAAACGTATTTATTGCCGGGATCCTTGCGCTCGGCTTCGGCCAGCTTCTCGCGCGCGCGCTTGTAGTCGCCGCGCAGCATGTAGGAATAACCCTGGTTGTACAGAATCTCGGTGGTCGGCCCGAGGATGCCGATGGCCTGGGTGTAGGCGCGGTCGGCGAAAAGCCCGCAAACACAGGCCTCGCGCCGCTGGCCCGCATCGTGGCGGTCATTTCGCGCCAAATATAGGGTTACTGAACGACGTAACCGGCGTTGCCCGTACCGCGAAGTTGCGGCAACATGCGAGCGAGGTCACAACAATCGTCGCATCCGCAATGGGCGCGCATACCAATTCTTCCATGGGAGAAATCGTCAATGCCGGGACCACGCATCAGTTACGTCGATCCAAACACGGTCAAAGACCCTGCCATGATCGCCGAGTTCGAGCGCTGCGCGCGGGAGGGAACGCCGCGGCCGGAAAGCCAGGCGGTCCGCGCCCACGTGCCGGCGACATTCTGGTCGTTCGCCAATACCTGGCGCGACGTCTTCAAAAACGGGGTGGCCGATCACAGCATCAAGGAACTCTGCCGCATTTATGTCTCGCGCTCGGTGCTATGCGAGTTCTGCGGCAACCAGCGCTCGATCAAGGCAGCCAAGGCCGGCCTTAAGGAACACGACTATTCCGACCTGATCAATTTCGAAAGCTCGACGCGCTACGACGAGCGGCAAAAAGCCGCGCTTGCCTATGCCGAGGCCATTACGTGGGACCTGCCGGCCGGCGACGAGCTATGGGCCCGCCTGCACAAGCATTTCAGCGAGCCGGAGCTGGTCGAGATCGGCTATTTTATCGCCATCACCATGGGCCAGCAGCGCTGGTTGCGCACGTTGAACATCGAACACCATCAGATTTTGGCCGGTACCGATGGCTCGATGGCGCCCGGTTTCGAAACCGCGGAAGCGCTCGCGCGCTCCAAGCAGGCCGCCGATTATTGGGCCAAAATCAACGCCAAACCCGGCACACAGGCCGCCGAGTGACAAACCAACAGGCGGCATCAGCCCTGCGCCCAGCCTCCGCATCGCGCGCGGCGGCCAGCGAACCGCGCATCTGCGTCAAGGGACTGGCCAAGCGTTACGGCGCGCTCGAAGTATTCCGTAACATCGATTTCGACGTGGCCGAGCGGGAGATCGTCGCCATAGTCGGGCCATCCGGCTGCGGCAAGACCACGCTGCTGCGCTGCATCGACGGCCTGTTGACGCACGATGCCGGTGAAATCTGGGTCGGCAACCAGCGCGTCGAAGAACCGATCGCCGGCGTCGCCATGGTGTTTCAGCATTTCGGCCTGTTTCCGTGGAAGACCGTGTTCGACAACGTCGCCTATGGCTTGCGCATGGCCGGCGCGCCGAAGGCGGAGGTGGAACGCAAGGTGCCGGAATTCATCAAGCTGGTCGGCCTCGGCGGCTTCGAGACCGCGTTCCCCTATCAGATGTCCGGCGGCATGCAGCAACGCTGCGGGCTGGCGCGCGCGCTCGCCATCGAACCGAATGTGCTGCTGATGGACGAGCCGTTCGCGGCGGTCGATGCGCAGACTCGCGAAATCCTGCAATTCGAGCTGTTGCGCATCTGGGACGAGCGTCCGACGGCGATGATCTTCGTCACCCATTCGATCGAGGAAGCGGTGCTGCTCGGCCACCGGGTGATCGTGCTCAAGGGCCGACCCTCGAGCATCCACGAGACCATCACCATCGATCTGCCAACGCCACGCACGCGCGAGACGCTGCGCGAGCCGCGCTTCGCCGAATTGCGCGAACAGGTGTGGGGAACCTTGATGCGGGAGGCCCGCGAAGCTGAATTCGTTCTCGAACGCTAGCGCATCATCCCGAAAAGTGGAGATGGGATTTCGGAAAAAATCGTGCGCAATAAAGAAACGTCAAAACAAATAGGGAGGATTCCATGTTCCGTAAAACCTTGAGCCTGATCGCCGGCGGCGCCTTGCTGGCCTTAGCTCTGATGGGCGCCGGCCCGGCGTCGGCGCAGGCTAAGAAAATCGTGCTCGCGACCCCGGGCATTCCGCCTATCTTTTCCGTGATGATCGCCGTAGTCGCGGAGAAGCAGGGCTTCTTCAAGAAGCATGGCGCCGACGTCACCATCCGTTCGTTCGATAACGGCACCGCGGCCGCGCGCGCGGTGGTGTCTGGCGATATCGATTTGGCCTGGTCGCCGACGCCGCCGGTGATCAACCAGGTTTCCAACGCCAACGTGCCGCTGGTCGCGATCTACGGCATGCCGAACCCGGATTGGGTGCTCGGCACCACCGATGCCGGCAAGACCTGCAAGGACTTGATTGGCCAGGATGTCGCGGTTGACTCGATCAACGGCGCGCGCTCGATCGCCCTGCGCTCGATGCTCGCCGGCGGCTGCAAAGAGGTGAAGATCGAGGAGGTCAAACAAGTCGCGCTTGGCTCCAGCCCGGGGCCGGCATTGCTGGCAGGCCGGCTGCACTTCGCCGTGCTGCATCTCGATGACCTGGCCGAGATCGAGCATCAGGGCAAGAAGCTCAACATCCTGCTGGCCATGAAGAACACCAATCCGACCAGCCATTATCTGATCATGGTCGTGCGCAAGGACAATCTCGATAAGAACCGTGACGCGATGGTGCGCACGGTCGCCGGTATGATCGAGGCCGCGCGCTTCATGCAGGACCCCAAGAATGCCGACGCGGTCGCTGAAGCAGCCGCCATCACCGGCCACGACAAGGACGTCAACAAGGCCGCGCTCAAGGCCTTTCTCGACATCAACTTTTGGGCGGCGAAGGATGACGGCATGCCGCGCAACAAGATCGAGGCGGTGGCCGCGCTGATGAAGAAGATCGGCTCGATCAAGCCCGACAAGGAGCCCGTGAGCTACGATAAACTTGTCGATGCGAGCGTCTGGAAAGACGCCAACGCGATGGTGAAATGACAGCCGCAGCGATCCGGCGCAACGCGCCAGTCTGGCTCAGCGTCCTCGCCGGCATCGCCCTTTGGGAGATTGCGGGCCGCAGCACCAGCGCGGCCTTCGTGGTGCCGTTCTCGGAAACTTTGGTGCGGCTCTGGCAATTGGTTGCTCGTGGCGAATTCGTCAGGCAGTTCATCGATTCGAGCGAGCTGTTCCTGACCGGCTTCGTGCTGGCGCTCGCGGTTGGCGCGCCGCTTGGTATGCTGCTCGCGCGCGTGCGCGTGCTGCGCATCGGCGTCGAGCCCTACATTATGATTCTTTATGCCACGCCAATGGTGGCGCTGATCCCGTTCATTCTCTCGATCATGGGTTTTGGCTTCGTGCCCAAGGCGCTGGTGGTGTTTTTGTTCACCGTATTTCCTGTGCTCTACAACACCGTGGAAGGCGCGCGCAGCATCAAGCCTGAAATGATCGAGGTCGCGAGATCGTTCCGCTCCGGCGAATGGGCGCTGTGGCGCGAGGTGATGCTGCCCTACACGTTGCCCTACATGATGACCGGCGTACGCCAGGCGATCGGCCGCGCGCTGGTCGGGATGATCGCGGCGGAGTTCTTCCTGTCGTCCACCGGCCTCGGCCAACTGATCATGGGCGCGTCGCAGGATTTCGATACCGCCGGCGTGTTTGCCTCGATCCTCGTGATCGGCCTGATCGGCATCGGCTTGACGCGGCTCGGCTTCAAGATCGAGCAGCATTTCGCGCGGTGGAGGCAGTAGCGCATGATCCCGAAAAGTGGGAACCGGTTTTCGTACAAGATCATGCGCAAGGAAAATGCGCGATGAGTCAGGCCACCATCGCCACGCCCGCCCCAGCCGAGCACAAGGTTCCTGTGCTGATGCGCGGCGCCCTGGTGCCGCGGCTGATTACCGGGTTGAGCATTTTCCTGCTGTGGGAGATCGTGGTGCGCGCCTTCGCGCCGGCTTATGTGGCGAAGCCGAGCACTGTGCTGCTCGCGATCCCGCGCGTGATCACCGACCACGCTTTCCTGCAGGCGCTCGGCCAAACGGTCGCGGCGGTGGCCGAAGGATTGGCTATTACCATCGTCGTCGGCACTATCCTCGGGCTGCTGATGGGACGCAGCCACACCATCGATCGGATGATCCGCGTCTACATCAATGGCTTCAACGCCATGCCGATGATCATTGTACTGCCGCTGTTTTCTTTATGGTTCGGCTATTCGAGCGCGGCTCGCATCGCCACGATAATATTCGCCGCGATATTCGCCATCACCATGAACGTCGCCGACGGCGCCCGTTCGGTGCCGCGCGAATATCTGGAAGTCTCCCGCTCGTTTCGCTCAGGCCGCCTGCGCATGTTGTTCGATATCGTCTTGCCGTCGTCGATGCCCTATCTGCTGGCCGGCTTCCGGCTGGCCGCCGGGCGTGCGCTGATCGGCGCGGTGGTGGCGGAATTCTTCCTCTCGGTCGGCGGGCTCGGCTACTATATCCTCTATAATTCGCGTTCCTATCACCACGACGAAGCCTTCGTCGGCGTGCTGCTGCTCGCCGGTTTCGGCGTCGGCTTCGAATTGCTGGTGAACTGGTGCACGCGGCACTTCATGCCGTGGTATCGCCGCGGCGCGTGATTCCAGCCCAAGGAAATACAGCATGTCGTCCGACCCCCTGCTGAAGGCCGCGATCGCGCATTGGGGCCCGCGTTTTGTCGCCAACGGCGTCGTGCTGACCGACTTCGAGGAAGTCACCGGCTCGCTCACGTCTTACGATGACTGGTGCCGGGCCTGGTCGGCGCGCGCCGCGCACCACGAGGAGCTCGGGCGCGCGGCGCTGGCGCAAAAGAATTTTCCTCACTGCCGGCGAGTGCCTGCAGCGCGCCGGCGTCTACTATCATTTTGCGTCGTTTCTGTTTGTGCAGGATCAGGCGCAGATGAAGGCCGCGCATAAAAAGCAGATCGAGTGCCGGCAGGCGGCGCTTCCCCACCTAAGGCCGCCCGGCGAGCGCGTCGAGATCCCGTATCAAGGCAAGACGCTCGCCAGCATCTTGCGCAAACCCACGGGCGTTGAGTGCGCCGCGGTGGTGGCGATGGCGGTTGGGCTCGACTCGACCAAGGAGGAAACCGACGCCTACGAAGCGCCGTTCCTGGCGCGCGGCATCGCGACTTTGGTGTTCGAGGGACCCGGCCAGGGCGAGGCGCAATACGACTTCCCGATCCGCGGCGACTACGAGGTGCCGGTGAAGGCCGTGCTCGATTATATCGGTACTCGGCGCGATCTCGATGCCGCGCGTATCGGCATGTGGGGCGTAAGTCTGGGGGGTTATTACGCTCCTCGCGCCGCCGCCTTCGACAAGCGCATCAAGGCCTGCATCGCGCTCGGCGGCCCGTTCAACTTCGGCGCCGCCTGGGACAGTCTGCCGGAATTGACGCGCGAAGCGTTCCGCGTGCGCAGCCATTGCCGGACGCAAGAGGAAGCGCGCAAGAACGCCTTGACGCTGTCGCTCGAGGGCGTCGCGCAAAACATCACCTGTCCCATATTCATCGTGAACGGGCGGCTCGACCGCATCGAGCCGGCCAAGGATGCCGAACGCCTGGCGCGCGAAGTGAAGGGCCCGGTCGAGCTGATGATGATCGAGGACGGCAACCACATCGCCACCAATCGCGCCTACCGCTGGCGCCCGCAGAGCGCGGATTGGATGAAGGAACAGCTTCGCTAACTGTCATGCCCGCGAAGGCGGGCATACAGTAAACTCAGGCTTTAGCAATCTGATTGTAGAGGTCATCCCAATTCGGATTCGATTCTTCAATCAACCTGACCTTCCAAGCCCTATTCCATTTCTTCATTTGCTTTTCGCGAACGATGGCGACTTCGATTTCGGAGTGAACTTCAAAATAGACTAACTTCGCGACGTAGTATTTATTCGTGAAGCCTTTTACGAGTTTCTCACGGTGTTCATAGACACGGCGAACAAGATTATTGGTTACGCCGATGTAAAGCGTGCCGCCAATTATGCTGGCGAGGATGTAAACATAATATTGCTTCGTGTTCATCGCAGAATGCTACATCGCGTGTTTGCGATTACTGGATGCCCGCCTACGCGGGCATGACATTAGAGCTGCACAAACCCCCTCGGGATTGAATGCAACCTTTCAATTCCTGACGTGGTAATCACCACCATCTCGCCGGTCTGCACGCCAGCCTTGCCGTCGAGTGTCGTGACGTTAGGCTGAATGACCACGGTCTGCCCTTCACGGAACGGTTCTTGCGGCACTGGCCCGGCGGGGCGGCTCTTGCAGCCGAGGACCGGCGGCAGGTAGCCGCCACCGTAACCGTGCAGCAGGTCGTCGATGATGGTGAAGCCGGCGTCCTCGATCACGCCTGAGGCCTCGATCACGTCAGCCGGCGTAGCGCCGGCTTTCAGCACCGCGGCAATGGCGTCAAAGGCGGCGTCTGCCGCCGCGTGTAGGTCGCGATAGAGCTTGCTCGGCTCGCCCAAGGCGAAGCTGCGCAGCACTTGCCCCGGATGCTCCCAGAACGCCGCACTGATCTCGGCCACCGCCACGTCGCCCTTTTGCAGGCGGCGCGTGGTCGCAAACTGGCGCGGCACGCCCAGGTCCGGCGCGTGCATAGACGTTATACCTATGGGG
>DAIMKK010000019.1:12425-13616 GCA_036721745.1 Pseudolabrys sp.
AATTCGAGGTGCCTGACGATCGGCGGCAATTATTCGAGGTCCCCCTATGTAGTGAATAACGTTTGTCGCGCCCTGCGAAATGTAAGCACGCTCGATCGTGTCGCCGAGCTCGCGCTCGTTCAATCCCGGCTTCAAGCCGTCGCGCAGCGCCGCCATGCCGAGGTCGGAAAAATGCGCGCCGATGCGCAACCAATCGAGTTCCTCCGCCGACTTCACTTGCCGCAGTTTGGTGTAGGCGCGCGTGAGATTGGCGATGTTCGGATGGCGCGCGGCGAGTCGCGCGTGTTGCTCCGCGGTCAGCGGCCCGATAAAGGCAATGCGGCCGCTGCGCGAGCCGCGCTTCGCTAGCACTTCGATCGCCGCGGCGATCGACGATTCGCCGCCCCAGGCCACATCCGCCTTGTCGGCGATCAAGCGCGCTTGCGGCGCGTGATTGACCCATTGCAAGAACAAGGCATCGCGCTCGCCCGGGCTGAGTACGCCGACCGCTTCAGCAGTAACCGGCCATTGCGTCAGCCATTGTACTGCCGAGCCGAAGCGATTTAGCCCGCAAAATACAAGGTGATCGCAGTCGTGCTCGGCCAGCAGTGCTTCCACCGCCGTGCGCCGGCGCGCCATCTCGGCGTCCGAAAAACGCGGGATCTCGGCCGTGACGATGCGGGCGAGATTTGGCGACAGTGTCACGAGGCTTTCTTCGGCAGCGCCACGATCATGTCGAGCTCGATGCGCGCGCCCGGCGACGACAACTGGTTGATGCACACTGTGGTCGAGGCGGGCCGCCAGTCGCCGAAATATTTGGCCATGGTCGCGTGCATGGCGTCGGCTTCGCGGAAATCGGTGAGATACTTCGTCACCTTCACCACGTCGCGCCAGGTGGCGCCAGTATGGTCGAGGATCGACTTGATCGCCTCCATCGCGCGCTTGGTCTGCTCCTCGATCGAGTGCGGATGCACGTGCTCGGCCTCCACATGCGGGTGCTTGTGGTAGAGCGGCGACGGCGTCGCGCCCGACAGAAACATCAGGTCGCAAGCGCCGACGATATGTACAGCCGGTGCGTAAGGCATCGTGTGCGCCTCCTCCGGCTTCGGATGCACGGGCTCAAGCTTGAAGCCGCGCTGGGGCTCGGTTCTGACGTTCATGTGAATCTCCCGGACACTGTCATGGCCGGGCTTGTCCCGGCCATCCTGCTTA
>DAIMKK010000019.1:13626-16003 GCA_036721745.1 Pseudolabrys sp.
AAGCCAAATTTGCACAACTCGGGCAAGCCCGAGTTGTGATGCCATCCTGCTTAGGTTAGCACAGCCTTGCAACGCGCCCAGGAGCCCCAGAATGCCCTCAACCATCCTCGATTCCGCTGTGTTCCGCGACATTTTCACCACGCCCGCGATGCGCGAGGTTTGGTCGGACGAGAACCGCGTACAGAAATATCTAGACTTCGAGGCGGCGCTGGCGCGCGCGCAGGGCAAGCTCGGCATCATCCCGAAAAACGCCGCCGCCGAGATCGTGCGCCACTGCTCGGCCGACAAGATCGACATGGCCAAACTTAAGGAGGCGACTGAGCGCATCGGCTATCCGGTGCTGCCGGTGGTCCAGCAGCTGGTCAAGCTGTGCAAGGGCACACTCGGCGAGTGGTCGCACTGGGGCGCCACCACGCAGGATATCACCGACACCGCCACCATCCTGCAGATCCGCGAGTCGCTTGACATCGTGGAGCGGGACATTGACGCCATCGCCGACGCGCTCGCCAAACTCGCCAAGAAGTATCGCGATACGCCGATGGCTGGCCGCAGCAATCTGCAACAAGCGGTGCCGATCACCTTTGGCTACAAGATGGCGACTTTGCTCGGCGCCTTCGAGCGCCACAAGCAGCGCCTCAAGGAGCTGCGTGCGCGCGTCCTTGTGGGCGAATTCGGCGGCGCCGCCGGCACGCTGTCCTCGCTCGGCAAAGACGGGCTTAAATGCCAGGCCGAACTGATGAAACAACTCAAGCTCGGCCAGCCCGATATTTCCTGGCACACTGTGCGCGACCGCATCGCCGAGGTCGGCTGCTTCCTCGGGCTGGTCACCGGCACCTGCGGAAAGATCGCCTTCGACGTGAAACTGTTGATGCAGACCGAAGTGGAAGAAGTCTACGAGCCGTTCCATGAAGGCCGCGGTTCGTCCTCGACCATGCCGCAGAAACGCAACCCGATCTCGTCGGTCTACATCACTGCGCAGGCAGCCATGGTGAAGCAGCTCACCGCTGCGCTGCTGGAAGCTATGGTCGAAGACCACGAACGCTCCACCGGCCCGTGGGAGATCGAATGGATCGCGCTGCCGGAAATCTTCATGCTGTCGGCCGGCGCGCTGGCGCAAACGCGCTTCCTGGTCAGCGGCCTGCAGATGAACAAAAAGAAGATGCGCGAGAACCTCGACATCACCAAAGGTCTAATCATGTCGGAAGCGGTGATGATGGGTTTAGGCGCCGCCATGGGGCGCAACCGCGCGCACGACGTGGTCTACGACGTCTGCCGCGAGGTGGTCAAAACCGGCCGCCCGCTGATCGATTTGCTGGCCGAGCACAAAGAGATCGGCCAACACGCCAGCCGCAAGCAATTGCAGAAGATGGTCGATCCGGCGAACTATCTCGGCGTTGCCGGCGAGATGGTGGATCGCGTTTTGAAGATGCGCAAGAAGTAATCCGCTACGCGCTTTTCGGCATCGTCTTCCAAATCGCCAGCGCGACGAGCAGCGTCGCCGCGCCAATACCCAGAAACAACACCGGCACGGTGACGCCGTATTTCTGCATGACCGCGACGGCGACGGTGGCACCAGTCATAAACGCCGCGTTGAGCACGTTGACCGCGGCCACGGTACGGGCGCGGTAGGCGGCGCCAGCCCAGGCCTGCACCGCGGCAAAGGCCGGCACGATGAACAAGCCGCCGGCGATCGCCATCCCGACAAGGTCCACCGCGACGCGAACCCCGAGTAGCGATGAAAACACCGCGCTCGGCGCCTGCGGCATAAACGCAGGTGCCGCGCCAAATGTCGCGATGCCGAGATCGAGCGCGAATGCGCCGAGCAGCACGGCGCCGGCAAGCGTCGTCTTAAGCACGATGCGCCCGCGCGCGATCGCCGCTGCCAAGCCGGAGCCGGCGCCGACCGCGATCGAGAACAGCGCGAGATAGGCGGTGACCGTGTCCTCGTTACCGCCGATCAATGTCTTGATCAGCGGCGGCAGCAGCGACAGCACCACGATGCCCACCAGCCAGAACCAGCTCGTCACCATGGCGCCCCACCATAATCGCGCGTCCGCGCGTAGATGGCGGATCATCGCCGCCGTCGAGGCGGCAATATTCAAAGTGACTTTCAATTGCGGCGCGCCCTCGCCGGTCGGCGGGATGAGCAGCGTCGATAGCCAGCAGAGAAACGCGAAGCCCATTACCAGCGTCGCGAAACCTACGACGTCGCCGCCGCCGCGCGCGGCAAGCCCGCCGATAATGGTGCCGGTGAGGATGGCGACGAAAGTGGCACCTTCCACCAGCGCGTTGCCGGCGGGCAATTGTTCGCGTCGCAAATGGTCGGGCAGGATGCCGTATTTGATCGGGCCGAATAGCGCGGCGATCACACCGAAGC
>DAIMKK010000020.1:0-1290 GCA_036721745.1 Pseudolabrys sp.
CGCCAAATGTGTGCACGATGGCGGGCAGTTGAGCGGCGGCCCGATTCCGCGGGCCTGCAGGACGCGGAGCATCCGTCGAAGCTGATATTTGTCCTGCTTAAATCGTAGCGTACTGTCATACTGCGGAATCATTTGAGACAGGATTAAGTTGCCAAAGGCAAAATTTGCGCCAGCCGGAATGAAGCGTTCTGAAATAACTCCATTAATTTCGCCTCGTCGGGCCAAATTGTAGTTAGCGCAGGGCAGTTCCAGCGCATTCGCGATTTCATAAGCCACCTTCTCAGCCCAGTTTTCCCCTGTGTTTGGTCTCCCGATTTTAAATAGGTGCGGCACCGCTGGAAGTCCGGAATCCTGTGGTGGTAACAACCAAAGTTTCTCCTTAGACCCGAGCATTTCCGGTTCAGGAAGATGATCAATGGCGACACTAAGAAATAGGCGTCACGATTTTTATTGTGTTTCGATTAGTTAGCGGAGGTGTTTCGATTAGCCGTTACGATTCCAATTTACGGCCCGGATTACGCTTATGGATCAGCTTTGGAGCCATTGTTGCGTCAGCCCAAACGCGATTAAATGCTCGGCCGGATACCGAAAATTTTTCTTGAGCATCTTTGCAATAAGCGCCCTTCGGCTTATGTGGGACAAAATTCGCATTTTGCGGATCATTATCCGCTTCCAGTTGACTGATGAGCCATTTGAGACAGTTTTTTACCTGCAGCCCGGTCTGCTTGACTTTTGCCGTCGGCTTTTGCTTCTCCAGATCCTTTAGAAAAGATTCAAGTGAATCGGTAGCAATGAAAATCAAACGAGATTCCGTACCCGCAGTCGCTAGTCCGAACGGTTCTTTCAGGTTGATTTGGCATCGCTTAAACCTCGGAGTCAGATGTTCACCATTCCAAAGCTCTGGAGGCATTGGCTCGATAGCGCCGCCGTTGATGGCGCGGGACCCGCTTTTGAGTTTTCCTGCTTCGCACTGACTGGCTATTTCGCCGCGAACCCCGTTCAGGCGTTCTTGAGCGAGTTTTCCCTCGTTATGAATCTCACGCGCCAATCCGACCGCGGCGTCCCACTGCGTTTGAGTAAAGGCGGGGACGACATAGCTTGATCCTCGTCTTTTTAGTCGCCCTCTTTTGAAGTCCTTTCGATGTATTTTGAGTATTGTATGCGCATATATTTTCTGCCAGTACTGATCGCTGATAATGTAATCCAACAATTCCGGCTGCTCTTCAATCGGCTCCTTCCCAGTCCAGCTGTCGTCAAACAAGGCTTTGCCGATTTGGTTATGTGCTCGCG
>DAIMKK010000020.1:1300-2172 GCA_036721745.1 Pseudolabrys sp.
AGCCGTGTCTTTCGGCCACTTGCCCTGATCGCGCCAAAAACTATTCAGGTACATTTAACTAGACTCGCAATGGTCGAAGACCAAAGGCTTAGAGCTTGCCGCTTCTCCTTCTCTCGACGGTAAAGGTCATAGACTCTTCCTGTGACATCTCGTCGAATGTGGTTCAGAATAGCAGCAACATCTTCCTGAGGAATTCCTAGACCAGCCAAACGTGTAGCAACGGTGCGCCTCAGATCATGAGGTGACGGCGGATCCAACTTCCAGGTTTTGACGCCTTCGGATTTACCCGTCAAAGCCGTCCCCAGTCGTTGCATGGCGACCGCCAGAGCATGTGCTGTGATCGACTGTCCTTTATGGGTCGGGGAGGGAAACAAAAATTCGTCCTTACCGCTGATGAGCTTAAGCGCATCTTGTATGGTTTGGCAGGCTAGCGGCGAAAGCGGAACATAGTGGGCAACTCCGTTCTTTGATCGCCGGACTGGAATCGTCCATGAAGCCTTTTTTGGGTTCGAAAGATCGGCCAGTTCGGATCTGGCCATACCTGCGACCTCGCCAGCGCGGGTACCTGTCAGCAAAGCGAGCCGCAGTGCCAACCCCACGCGCCTTGAGACAGGGGGCAATATGACGTTAGGCCAAAATAGCCGAAGCTCGCCGTCGGACAAAACCCGGGTGCCGGTCGTCTCTGCTCCGCGCTTCCGGAGGCGGGCACATGGATTGCCCTGAACCAAGTCGGCATCTAGAGCAAAGCTAAAAATTGACGAGACCAAAGCCTGAATTCGGTTCGCCTGAACGGGCGACCCTTGCTTAATAAGGCCCTCAGCAAGCTCGATGACATCGCTTCGGCGGATCGAATCAAATGGCCGGTCTTTCCA
>DAIMKK010000020.1:2182-15832 GCA_036721745.1 Pseudolabrys sp.
TCGGCAGGATATGAAGCCGCAGATTTCGTTCATCGGCCCCAGCAGACCGTTTATGCCGCCGAGCATGCTCCTCCAGATACCGCTCCGCCAGAGCCGCGAATGCCCGCTGGGGGCCTTCCGCCTTTGCTCGCCGGTTTGCTTTCAACCGGGTTGATTCCGCTTGCTACCACTCGCCTCAGCTTGTCGGCAGCCTGGCGTGCCTTGGCGAGGGGGACGTCAGGATAGCGACCGATCAGCGCCCTGGTGAGCCGCCCCGTAGAGGGGTCACGAAACCGAAAACTAAAAGACCGGGCATTTTTCGGCGTGACGCGGAATTCCAGTGCAGCGCAAGTCAGCAATCTCTAGGCGGCCCTGCAAAGGCACGGCAGTCGAACGAAGAAGCATGTCCGTGAGAATTTGTCTCATCTTGCATTAGTTCCTTAGCCCGTGCCCCCGGCAGGAGTAAAGGGATTTGGGGGCACACTGGGGGCACAACCAGGCCCCGACGCTCGACGACTGTCCGGAGCCGTAGGCGACCAGAAACGACTGCGCTACAGGCAGAAACCAAATGATTGTATCGGACAAGCAGAGACGCCAAAAGTCGCCAAAAGACGCAGTTACGTGATTGAAAATCGCAGTGTCGGTGGTTCGATTCCGCCCCTGGGCACCATTCTTCTCACCAGCCACTACACCTGCTCGGCGTTGAGATAAGCGAGCCGCGCGCCGCAGAAGGCGCAGATCAGGCCTAAGCCGAGCGCGGTGAGCCCCGCGATCACATCCACCGCGCCGCCGAGATTGCCGGTCTTGCTCATGACGCCGCCGGCGGTGGCGGCCGCGAACACCACCGCGACCAGAAAGCGCCGCGCCAGCCGGTAGACCAGATCGCGCTCGCGCGCCGCCGCGATCAGGTAGGCGCCGGTGCCCCAGCCGCCGACGAAGCCGGCGCCGCCGATCGCCCACCAGGCCAGCGCCGAAACGAATTGCTGCTTGTTGCCCGCGGCGGCGTCGCGCAGCACCGCGTCAAGCCCGACGCCGAACACGGTGAGCACGATGTGCACCACCAACGCCGCGAAGACGCCGCAGGCGATGGCGGCAGCGTAGTGCAAGCGGCGGAGGGTGTCGGTGTCCATGGAGATGATCCAATAGCGTCCGCGCCACGGGAGGGGAAGGGGCGTGCGGCGCGTTGCCTCCCGGGTGCGCGTGGCACTATGCCGAACATTGATGCCGGCAAGGCGTTATCCACGCGCATGCGGCGAGGGCACGGATGGCGGCCGACCAGACAATCGTTGACACGGACATCCCGGCGCGGCTCGACCGGCTGCCCTGGGGCCGCTTCCATACGCTGGTGGTGGCGGCGCTCGGCATCACCTGGATCCTGGACGGACTTGAGGTGACGCTTGCCGGCAGCCTGGCGGGAGCATTGAAACAAAGTCCGGTTCTGCATTTCTCCAATGCCGATGTCGGGCTCGCCGCCAGCGCTTATCTGGCCGGCGCCGTGCTGGGCGCGCTGTTCTTCGGCTGGCTCACCGATCGGCTCGGCCGCAAGAAGCTGTTCTTCATTACGCTGACGGTCTATCTAATCGCCACCGCGGCGACCGCCACGTCGTGGAATCTATTCAGCTTCGTTCTGTTTCGCTTCATCACCGGCGCCGGAATCGGCGGCGAATATGCCGCGATCAATTCCACCATCCAGGAACTGATCCCGGCGCGGGTGCGCGGTTGGAGCGATCTCGTCATCAACGGCAGCTTCTGGGTGGGCGCCGCCTTAGGCGCGCTCGGCTCGCTGGTGCTGCTTGACCCCAAGGTGATCGATCCGGAATTCGGCTGGCGGCTCGCCTTCTTGATCGGCGCGGGATTGGCCGTCGTGATTTTCTTCATGCGATTGTGGATTCCGGAAAGCCCGCGCTGGCTGATGACCCACGGCCGCGCCGAGCACGCCCACCAGGTGATCGCCAGCATTGAGGCGCGCTTTACATCCTTGCCGGCAGCGAATCTGCCGCGTGTGCGCCTGCGCGCGCGCCGCTCGACGCCACTCTTGGAAGTGGCGCGGGCAGTGTTCCAGCGCCACCGCCAACGCACACTGGTGGGCTTAAGCCTAATGGCGTCGCAGGCGTTCTTCTACAATGCCATCTTCTTCACCTACGCGCTCATCCTCACCGACTTCTATGGCGTGCCGTCCGATCGCATCGGCTGGTATTTGCTGCCTTTTGCAGCGGGAAATTTTCTCGGGCCGGTTTTTCTCGGGCGCCTGTTCGATACCCAAGGCCGGCGGCCGATGATCGCCTTCACATACATCGTCTCAGGCATCTTGCTGGCCGGTACCGGTTACCTGTTCGCGCGCGACCTGATCACGGCGGAAACGCAGACGCTCGCCTGGATGGCGATCTTCTTCTTCGCCTCGGCGGCGGCGAGCTCGGCCTATCTCACGGTGAGCGAGACCTTCCCGCTGGAAATCCGCGCGCTGGCGATTGCCTTTTTCTATGCGGTCGGCACCGGCATCGGCGGCATCGTCGGCCCGTCGCTGTTCGGCGCGCTGATCGACACCGGCTCGCGCATGAGCGTGTTCGGCGGCTATCTCCTGGGCGCAGCGCTGATGATCGGCGGCGGCTTGGTGGCGTGGCGATGGGGCGTTAATGCCGAACGCAAGCCGCTGGAAATGGTAGCGCGGCCGTTGACGTTTATCGATATCGATTGAAATCTTTCATCGACCAGCCGGCTGCTGGCGACATGGATAGGCGTCTCTGAGGCCGTACAACAGCGCATGTCCCAACGCCATG
This sequence comes from Pseudolabrys sp., assembly GCA_036721745.1. Taxonomy (GTDB): domain Bacteria; phylum Pseudomonadota; class Alphaproteobacteria; order Rhizobiales; family Xanthobacteraceae; genus Pseudolabrys. Next base: position 4,939 of record DAIMKK010000020.1, read on the forward strand.
TCGACTGAGCCGCTCGTCTTGCGTGCCCAACGAATGACAATGTCGTTGGCCTGCTCGAAGGTAATTTTCGGAACGATACCCGGTGTGCAGAACAGCTTATCGTCCAAGCCCGAGTTGTAGGCGATGAGCCCGTCCGCGACCCCGAGCAAATAGGCCTTATTGAAATCCAAATCTTTTGCGGTCTTGGGATGTTGAAATTGCCCCAGCGTTACCGTCTGCGCTTGGGCGTCGAGGCACAGCGACAGGCCCAATAGCGCGGCCGCCGAAGTAATCGTCACGATCCGGGCATGTCCGGGCATGGTTCAATCTCCTGTCTGTGGTTCAAGCGGCCAAGTCCCGCATGATCTTATACAGCCGCGCCTGGCCTTCGAAGCCGATGCCCGGGCGGTCGGAGAGCGAGATGAAGCCGTTCTCGATTGCCGCGTCGTCGGCAAAGCCGCCGAAGTCGCCGAACACGCCGGGATAAGATTCCGCCCCGCCCAGCCCGAAGCCGGCGGCAATCGCCAGCGACATCTGGTTGCCGCCATGAGGGAACATGCAAGCGCGCGGCCAGCCGTGCCGCGCCAGCATGTCGAGTGTGCGGGCATATTGCGTGATGCCGTAGGCCTGCGGCGGATCGATCTGGATCACGTCGTTGCGTTCGGGCTTGAGGCCGCCGAAGCGGACGAGGTTTTCCACGTCTTGCATCGAGAACAAATTCTCGCCGGTCGACAGCGGCGGGGCGTAAACGCCGGCGATTTCGGCGAGCAGCGCGAAATCGAGCGGATCGCACGGTTCCTCGAACCAGCGCAGTGCGAACGGCGCTAAGCCGCGCGCATAGGCGAGCGCATCGGCGCGGCCGAATTTCGAGTTGGCGTCCACCGCCAGCAGCGCGCCCGCCGGCAGGATCGATTTGACCGCCTCGACGCGGGCGAGATCGTCGGCCAGCGCCATGCCGCCGACTTTCATCTTCACCATAGTATAGCCGGCGTTGAGATGGCCGCGCATTTCGTCTTGCAGATCCTTGGTGGTCTTGCCCGGCGCGTACCAGCCGCCGCCGACATAGCAGAACACTTTCTCCGCGATCTTGCCGCCGTTGAAACGATCGGCCATCAACACGTGTAGCGGCTTCTCCGCGATCTTGGCGAGGGCGTCCCAGACCGCGACCTCTATGGTGCCGATACCAACCGAGCGTTCGGAATGCCCGCCGGACTTTTCATTCTGCATCATGATCGTGAGGAATTTTTCCGGCGCGAAATTGCCGGTGTCATCGAGCAGAGAGTCGGACGGCGCTTTGAGGATGCGCGGAATAAAACGCGCCCGCATCTGCGCGCCGCAGGCGTAGCGGCCGGTTGAATTGAACGCAAAACCGCAAATTGGCTTGCCGTTACGCACAACGTCGGTGATCACGGCGACCACCGACGTCGTCATTTCGCTGAAATTGAAACTCGAATTGGCGAGCGTCGACTTGAGCGGGATTGCCGTCTCGCGGATATCGACGATGCGCATTTAAGCGTGCCGGGGCATTATTTGATCTGCGGAATCTTGGCTTCCTTGATCACGTTACCCCATTTTTCGACTTCTTTCTTGTAGTAGGTCGCGAATTCCAGCGGCGTATTTGCCACGGGGTCGAAGCCGAGCTGGGCACATTTCTCCTTCACGTCCGGCATCGCCATCGCCTTGGCGATTTCGGCGTGGAGCTGATCGACGATCGCCTTCGGCGTTTTGGCCGGCACAAAGACGCCCTGCATGGTTTCAGATTCCTGTTCCTTGATGCCGGATTCGGCCAAGGTCGGCACGTTCGGCAACGCGGACGAGCGCTTGGCCGAGGTGACGGCGAGCGCCCGCAATTTGCCGCCTGTCACTTGCGGTGCGGCCGGCGGCATGGCGGCGAAGGCAATCGGCGTCTGGTTGGCGACCGTCGACTGGATCGCGGGCGCGGCGCCGCCGAACGGCACGCTGGTGGCCTCGAGCTTGAGCGAAAGCTTGAACAATTCGGCGGCAAGCTGCGGGGTCGTGCCGATGCCGGGATTGGCGATGGGGTATTTGTACGGATTGGCCTTCAGCAGATCGACCAACTCCTGCACGGTTTTGACCGGAAGTTCGGGGTTGACCACCAGGATATTCGGTGAGGCGGCGGCAAGCGTGACCGGTTCGAAGTCCTTGAAGGCGTCGTAAGGATTTTTCGCATAGAGGCTCGGATTGACCACGAAACTCGAACTTGCCACCAGGATGGTGTAGCCGTCGGGGTTCGCCCGCGCGACAATCGTCATGCCGATATTGCCGCCGGCGCCGGGATGGTTTTCCACGTAGAATTGCTGCTTCAGGCTTTCCGACAGCTTCTGCGCGATCAGCCGCGCCATCACGTCGGTCGGCCCGCCGGCCGCGAACGGCACGACTACCTTCACCTGGCGAGTCGGATAGTCTTGCGCGCGCGCCTGCGGAATCGCCTGCGTGAGGCAGACGCCGGCCAAGGCCGTCATCGTGAGCATCGCGGAGCGACGGGACAGTTTCATTTTCGATTCTCCATTCAACTTACGAAATGTCAGCGTGCGTCACGACCGTAGGCCGAGGATCGCGCGCGCTTCTTTCGCGGTCGCGAGTTCGGCGCCCAGATCGTCGAGAATGCGCACGGCCTTCTCGCACAGCGCCGCATTGCTTGGCGTCAGCGTGCCTTTGCTGATGTAGACATTGTCTTCCATGCCAACGCGAACGTGACCGCCAAGGAACCAGGCCGCCGCCAGCATGGGGAATTCCCAGCGGCCGATCGCGAAAGCCGCCCATTGCGCGTCCGGCGGCAGCAGCGATTGCGCATACATCAAAGTCTGCGGGGTCGAGACGAAGCCGTAGCGCACGCCCATCACGATCTGGAACAGCGGCGGTCGCTTGAGTACGCCATTGCCGAGCAGTGCATGGGCGAGCTGGATGTCGCCGGAGTCGAATACTTCCAGTTCCGGCTTGCTACCGGCCTCCTGGATCGCGTTTGCCATGATCGTGACGTTGTCCGGCGTGTTGATCACCGCGGCCGTGCCAGACCACATTGTATTGAGGTCGAGCGTGGCGATATCCGGCTTGAGCGCGACGATGTGTTCGACGCGCTTGAGCGGATGCAGGATGTTGGTGCCCGGACCGGCGACGCGCGGATCGTCCTTGCCCGGCACGAAGCGGCCGCCGGGGCCGGTGGTGAGGTTGATAATCAGTTCGGAGTTCTTGTCGCGAATGCGGTCGACCACCTCGCGATAATGCGCAAGTTCCATGCTCGGCCGCCCGTCCGGATGGCGGACATGGATATGCACGACAGCGGCGCCGATCTTTGCCGACTCAAGCGCGGCATTGGCGATCTGCTCCGGTGTGCACGGCAGGGCGGGATTTTGCTGCACCGTGGTGAGATTGCCGGTCACCGCGACCGTGAGGATCGTCTTCTTAGCTTGGCCGGCCATGTCCGTTTTGTCCTGTGTGCGCACCGCTGATTGACAGACGACTGTTTAGCTCGGCACGATGTTTTACGCCATGGCCGATAGCGGACGCGAGCTTCGCTCCGCGCCAGCATCCTGACACCGCCGACGTGTAAGAAACCCGAGAGGAACGACCAATGACCGCCCGCAAGCTGACCCGCAAAGACCTCGCCGACGCCGCCGAGAAATACAAGAACTGGGGTAAATGGGGCCCGGCCGACGAAATCGGCACGCTCAATTTCACGTCGCCGGACGACATCATCGCCGCCACCCGGCTGGTCAAAAAGGGCAAGGTGATCTCGCTCGCGCTCAACTTCGACCACACCGGCCCGCAAGGCGCCAAGAGCAAATATCCGGCGATGGGCCGCACCAATCCGATCCACACCATGATCCGCACCGGCACCGACGCTTATTCCGGCGTGCTCGACAAGCGCGGCATCCGCGCCGCCGACGACATGGTCACCATGCCTTTGCAATGCGGAACGCAGTGGGACGGACTAGGCCACGTCTTTTATGAAAACAATATGTGGAACGGCTACGACTGCCGCGAGGTTACGAGCGCCGGCGCGCAGAAGTGCGGCATCGAGAAGACCAAGAACAAGATGGTCGGGCGCGGCGTGCTGCTCGACGTGGCGCGCTACAAGGGCGTGGAGTCGCTCGATGACGGCTACGGCATGACCAATGACGACCTTTACGCCACCGCCAAGAAGCAGAGCGTCGCGCTCAAGCGCGGCGACTACGTGATCGTGCGCACGGGGCAGATGGAACGCTGCATCAAGGCCGGCAGCTGGGACGGCTATCCGGGCGGCGACGCGCCGGGCTTTGCCTTCGAGACGCTCGACTTCGTCAAACAGACCGAGCTCGCCGCGCTGGCCAGCGACACCTGGGGCTGCGAAGTGCGGCCGAACCAGAGCGAGGAGGGCATCAACCAGCCCTGGCATTGGATCACCATACCGATCATGGGCATGACCATGGGCGAGATCTTCAATCTCAAGGAACTCGCCGACGATTGCGCCGCCGACAAGGTCTACGAATTCATGTTCGTGGCGCCGGCTATACCGATCACCGGCGCGGTCGGCTCGCCGGTCAATCCGCTGGCGATAAAATGAGCGGCAAACAATATCCGGTCACCCACACCGAGGCGGAGTGGCGCAAGCTGCTCACCCCCGAGCAATACGAGATCATGCGCGAGCACGGCACCGAAGCGCCCGGCAGTTGCGCCCTGAACTACGAGAAACGCCACGGCAGTTTTTCCTGCGCCGGCTGCGGGCAGCCGCTGTTCATGTCGAAGAAGAAATTCGAGAGCGGTACTGGCTGGCCGAGCTTCAACGATCCGGTGCCGGGATCGGTCGAGTCGACGACCGATAGCAGTCACGGCATGATGCGCAACGAAGTGCATTGCAGCCGCTGTGGCAGCCATCTCGGTCATGTTTTCGACGACGGGCCGCCGCCGACGCATCAGCGCTATTGCATCAATGGCGTTGCGATGAACTTCAAGCCGGACTGAGCGCCACCGGGTTCAATTATGACTGCAGCCAATCCCGTGGATCTGGAAACTCGTGCCGCCGCTCACGTTATTTCCGACATAGCCGTCGAGATGACCGCCGATGAATCTGACGTTCGAGCCTTCGTACGAGACGCGGCCCGAGGTCTTCCTGTCGAGATCGGTATAAGTGCCGTCCGAATTCAACAGAAAGCCGAGCCCGATGAGGATGCCGCTGCGCCCGGCGCAGGCATATTCGCCAGCTTGAAGGCCGGCAGCGGAGGCTGGTGCGGGCGCGACTGCGAGCAAAACAACGACCAGCCAAGCCGTCGGCCGCCACGCAAGGATGTTATTTGTCATACTTCCCTTCCCCTCTTGAGAGCATAAAGCTTGTCGCAATGGCATCGATCCGTCAATCACGTACGCCTTTGCCCCTACGATACCCTGACGACGATGGGACCCGCCCTTGTGCAAGAAATGTAAACTGAAAGAACGGACACGATCATGCTTGGACACAATCGCAGAATGACTGGCGCCGAATGTCTCGCCGACATGCTGGCGGGCTATGGCGTAACGCACATCTTCATGGTGCCGGCGGTGCTGCGACGCACCTTCGCGGAGATGGAGCGACGCACCAAGATCGCGCGCGTGCACTGTCATGGCGAGAAATCCGCTGCCTACATGGCCGACGGTTATGCGCGTGCCTCCGGCAAGCCCGGCATCTGCATGGCGCAAGTGATTGGCGCGCTCAATCTCGCCGCTGGGTTGCGCGACGCTCACCTGGCGCATTCGCCGGTGATCGCCATGACCGGCGGGCGCGATCCGAAAACCAAATTTCGCAAGGTCTACCAGGAAGTCGACGACGTGCCGGCGTTCGAGCCGGTGACCAAGTTCAACGCCACCATCGACGAGGTTGCGCGTATTCCCGACCTGGTGCGGCAGGCGTTTCGTGTCGCCACCTCGAGCGCGCCGGGACCCGTTCACTTACAATTTCGCGGTAACGAGGGCCAGATCGATCTCGAAGAAGCCGAGATGGAAGCGCTGGTTGAGGCGCAGTTCGCCCGCGTGCCGCCGTTTCGGCCTGAGCCGGAAGCCGCGCATGTGAAGGCCGCGCTCGATCTCCTGCAAAGCGCGGCGCGGCCGATTTTCGTCGTGGGCGGCGGCGCACGCGCCTCCGGCGCCGGCCGCGAGCTCGTCGCTCTCGCCGAAGCCTTGCAGATCCCGGTCGCCACCTCGCTCAACGGCAAGGATTGCATCCCCGGCACGCATCCGCTGTCGGTCGGCGTGGTCGGCAGCTATTCGCGCGAAAGCGCCAACCGCGCGGTCAACCTTGCCGACCTCGTCTGCTTCATCGGCAGCGAGAGCGGCGGCATGACCACGCATTTCTGGGCGGTGCCGAAGATCGGCACACCGGCGATCCAGATCGACATCGAGCCGGAATCGCTCGGCCGCAATTACCCGTTGCAGGCGAGCGTGCTGGGCGACGCCAAGGCGGTGCTTTCAGCGATGCTCAAGCAAGCCGACAAAGCGAGCGCGAAAAAGCGCGAGGCCTGGATCAAGCAAATTTCCGCGCTGCGCGGCGAGTGGTACGCGAAATACAGGGCAGACCTGGAATCGAACGCGGTGCCGATCCACCCGGCGCGCCTCTGCCAAGAGCTCACGCAGCACGTCCCGGATGACGGCATCGTCGTGGTCGACACCGGCCATGCCGGCATGTGGATGGGCGGCATGTACGATTTGCGCAAACCCACCCAGAGTTATCTGCGCAGCGCCGGCCATCTCGGCTGGGCGTTCCCCGCCGGCATCGGCGCCAAAGCGGCGTGTCCCGATCGGCCGGTCGTGGTGTTCACCGGCGACGCCGGCTTCTGGTATCACATCGCCGAAGTGGAAACCGCGGTACGCTGGAAAATCAACAGCGTGACGGTTGTCAACAACAATGGCGGCGGCAACCAGAGCAAGCGCGGTTTCGACCGCGCCTATGGCGGCGAACCGACGGCCAAGTCGCGCGAGTTGTGGACCTATAATGCGATGAATTTCGCGAAACTGGCCGAAGACATGGGCGCGCTCGGCATTCGCGTGGAACGCGCGAGCGACATCGCGCCGGCGCTGCAAAAGGCGCTCGCCGCCGACCGTCCGGCGGTGATCGACGTGGTCAGCGATATCGAGGCGCTGGCGCCGACCGCGGTTTCATAGGTTGACCGAAGGAACTCAACGCACTTGGAACCGAACGGTTCCAAGTGCGTAACGTCGCTGGATCGACCGAATTCCGTCGCATTTCGGCACGTCGTTCGCTTCAAAAACCCTCGTCCGATTCAGCGTTTTGTGAAAATATGCCAGCCTCCATGCGGGGGCATTCGACCGCGATATGTTGACCGCGCGCCACGCAGCCATCCGGCTGCTCAAATTGATGATGGTGGCATCGCTGGTGCTGCCAGCGGTGCTGTTCGCGTTTGCCGCGACCGTGAGCTATCGCAACTTCGAACGCGTGGCCGACGAGCGCATCGACCGGTCGCTCGATATTCTGCACGAGCATGCGCTCAAGGTGCTGCAGACCATCGAGCGCACCTTTGCCGAGATCGACGAAATCGTCCGTGGCATGTCGGACGACGACATCCGGCGCAATGAAGTGATGCTGCACGCTCGACTCAAGCGGATCGACGACGCGCTGCCGCAGGTGCAAGGCATCGCGATCATGGATCGAGACGGCCATCCGTTGGTTTCTTCCAATACTTTGCCGGTGCCGAAGGACCGCAATTTCTCCGACCGCGACTATTTCAAAGCGCAGGCGGCCACCAATGCCGGCACCTATGTGAGCAGCATGCACGCGCCACGCATGGACGGTCTCGGCACCTATTTCTTCTCGCTGTCGCAGCGGCGGCGGTCCGACGACGGAACGTTCGTCGGAATTATTTCGATCGCGGTGTTGCCGAATTATTTTGAAGACTTCTATGCGAAAATGGGCGGCACCGAAGGCAGTTATTTTGGCTTGGCGCGCGCCGACGGCGGATTCCTTGCGCGGTTCCCGGTGCCTAAAAATCGTCTGCTCAAGCTCGACCAGCACAGCCAATTCCGAGTCGGCGTCGCGCGTGGGTTGGACCGGGACATTTTCACGGTCGAAGCGCAGCTTGACGGCATTGCCCGTCGCATCGGTTATCGCAAGCTCACCGGCTTCCCGATCTATGTGCTCGCCGGCGAGGAAAGATCGGCGATCGTCCACGAGTGGTTCTCATATATGAGCAGCCACCTGGTCTTCGGCCTGCCGGCAACCGCGTTCCTCTTTGCCGGGCTAGGGCTGGCGCTGCGGCGGACACGGCGCCTTTACGACGAGGCCGACCGGCGCGAGGCGGCGGAAGGTGCGTTACGCCAGTCGCAGCGGCTGGAAGCAATCGGCCAATTGACCGGCGGCGTTGCGCACGATTTCAACAATCTCTTGATGATCATCAGCGGCAGCGTGCAACGGCTGCGCGCCGAACTGACCGACAAGAAGCATGCCCGGCTGCTCGAAATGATCGGGACGGCGACCCAGCGCGGCGAAAGCTTGACTCGCCAACTACTCAGCTATTCGCGCCAACAGACTCTGACGCCGCAGGTCATCGATCTTTCGCAGCGGCTGCCGCTGTTGCGCGAACTGCTATTGCGCTCTTTGGGCGGCGACATCGAGATCAAAGTCGAGGTGCCGGATGGCGTGTGTGCGATCCGCGTCGATCCCGGAGAGTTCGAACTCGCCATCCTCAATCTCGCGGTCAATGCCAAGGACGCGATGCCGTCCGGCGGCACGCTGTCGATCCGGGCGAAGGCCGTGACGCTCAAGGGTGAGGCGACGGAGGAAGGTCTGAGCGGCGAATTCGTCGCCATCCGTGTGGCCGATACCGGACACGGCATTCCCCCCGAGGTGCTGACGCGGGTGTTCGAGCCGTTCTTTACCACCAAGGAGGTCGGCAAGGGCACCGGGCTGGGCTTGAGCCAGGTCTACGGCTTCGCCAAGCAATCCGGCGGCACGGCGACCATCAGCAGTTCGGAAGGACATGGCACCGCGATCACGATCTTCCTGCCGCGCAGTCATGAGTTGCCGCAGCCAGCCTCGCCGCAATCGCAAAGCCAGGCGCCGGCGGAGCCGGCCGGCCTGAAGCGGAATATCCGCGAGGCGATCGACGGCGCCAAGGCGCGACGGCGGCAGACGGAACCGACGAAGTAGGCCGCGCGCACGCTAATGCGGTGCGCTAGGCTTCCCCGATCTCTTTCAAGATTTCCGCCGTGTGCTCGCCGAGCCGCGGCGCGGGACGCTCGGAGGCGGCCTTCCAGCCGTCCATTACGATCGGCGTACGCACGCCCGGGATGTGGCCAGCCTTGGCGGCGGCGCTCGGCAGATTGAGCTTCATGCCGCGGTAGACGACCTGCGGATCGTTGAACACCTGTTCGAGATTGTTGATCGGGCCGGCCGGCACCGTCTGTTCCTCGAGCTTATCGAGCAGGTCCTTGCGCGTCATGCGTTTCGTCAGCGCGGTAAGCTTGGCCACCAGTTCGTTGCGGTGCGTGAGACGTCCGACATTGTTCTTGTATTCAGGCACTTCCGCGAGCTCGGGCGCGCCGAGCACATGGCACAGCTTGACGAACTGGTTGTCGTTGCCGGTGGCGATGATGATGTGGCCGTCGGCCACTGGGAATTCCTGGTAAGGCACGATGTTGGGATGCGAATTGCCGATGCGCTTGGGAATTTCGTTCGAGACGAGATAATTGAGTCCCTGGTTGGCCAAAATGCCCACCGTCGAATCCACCAGCGCCGTATCGACATAACAGCCTTTGCCGGTCTTCTCGCGTTGCGCGAGCGCGGCCAGAATGCCGATGACCGAATAGCAGCCGGTGAAGACGTCCGAGATTGCCACGCCGACGCGGGTCGGCGGGCCGTCCGCGAAACCGGTCAAGTCCATCATGCCGCCGATGCCTTGCGCCATGAGATCGTAGCCGGCGCGCGCGGCGTCGGGGCCGTCCTGGCCGAAGCCAGTCACCGAGCAATAAATCAGCCGCGGATTCTCCGGCGCCAGGCTCTTGTAGTCGAGCCCGAACTTGGCGAGCCCGCCGACCTTGAAATTCTCGATCAGCACATCCGAGCGTTTGGCGAGCTTGCGCACGATGCGGCGGCCTTCCTCGTCCTCGAAGTTGGCTTCGATCGAGCGCTTGCCGCGGTTGGCGGAATGGAAATAGGCCGCGCCGATATGTTTGCCGTCGGCGCCTTCGACGAAAGGCGGCCCCCAGCCGCGGGTGTCGTCGCCGGTTCCTTTGCGCTCGACCTTGATGACATCGGCGCCCAGGTCCGCGAGCATCTGCCCCGCCCAGGGCCCGGCCAGAATGCGGGCAAGTTCGAGGACGCGGAGACCCGCTAACGGCTTCGGCATGCTGAGAATCTCCTAGAGGAAGCGGGATGGACGGCGACGGTGGGGGTTATAAAACCATCAATCCGTGCTGACCAGACCGGGAATTGTTCATTGGGTGCAGGGGGTTGTGCCTGAATTTTGTGACGCGGCTATGGCGCTGTGTCGCAGCGGCCGCTATGGTGTGACGGGGTGACATGCCGTACTGGCTAAGTTTCTGACACAGATCAAACGCGGTGGTGCTTCCGCCGCTACGGCTAAAAAAGAACTAAGGGAGGAAATAATGAGGATGCTATCGACGATTCTCGCCGGCGTTGCGGCCGCCGTTGTGCTGTCGGCTTCCGCGCAGGCGCAGGTGACGATGAAGGCATCGCACCAATTCCCGGGCGGCAAAGGCGACGTCCGTGACGACATGGTGCAGATGATCGCCAAGCAGGCCGGGGCGGCCGGAGTAGGCCTCACCATCCAGGTTTATCCCGGCGCATCGCTGTTCAAGCCGAATGACCAATGGAATGCCATGGTCAACGGCCAACTCGACATCACGCTATTCCCTCTCGACTACGCCAGCGGCAAGGTGCCGGCCTTCAGCGCGACGCTGATGCCTGGCC
>DAIMKK010000021.1:0-11301 GCA_036721745.1 Pseudolabrys sp.
GCGGTCGAAAGCCGGACTGCGTTTGGGACGGTAAACGCCATACTCCCCGGCAACGGAATACCATTGCTGGCGATCATAGGGTGCTTCGATCAGGGGGTAACCGAGGTCGCGCAATGCGCGCTCATCGTCGGTCAGTTCGAAATTCGAAGACGTGCGTCCGCCGCTGGCATAGGGGCCAACCCAGTCGTGAATACCGTCGCTCACCAGATACGGCTGCACTTCGCCGAAATCGCCATTGGGGGTGCCGCAACCGGCAAGCGACAAGATTGCCGCAATTGCGAGAACGTGGCGGCGCCCAATGAACGCCCGCGTCATCGGCGGCCAAATTCGCATCGAAGGCTCGAGAGCGGTTAAGTTTCAGCGTGCGATGCGGCGGCGGCGGCGGCGGCCCGGCGTATTGCCGGTATCCGGTTCGAGACCGTTTGAGTCGTCCGGATTATGCTCGACACGGATCACCGGAAGAATAATGACGGTCGCGGGTTCCGTATTGGCGTCGATATATCTGCCACTGCGCCCGCAGCCCGTTTCGTCGGGAAACCGAATAACTTCGCCCATTGCAACCCCCTTGCCGCCGCGGCCTGAAGCCTTGTTCGGAACTGCCGGGTCGGCGCCTGTTGGCAATTAAACGGGTTGCAAGGTTAACGGTCCGCTAACGCGCCGTGACTAATGTGAGCCGTCTTAGCCCGGTGAAGTACGTAAAGTATGTAAAGTCATGGCGAAGTCGTCCGCGTACCCCTCTCTCGATAGTCTGGTCGATCTGGCATGCCGGGACGGCGTCGATATCCGCCCGACGCTGCTGCGTGTCCTCACCGACCTCTACGTGCAGAAGCCGGTCCATAGCGCCGAGGAAGAGACCCAATACGCCGAGCTCGCGCGCGGGCTGATCGATACCGTCGACGCGACGACCCTCGCCGTAGTGGCAGACAGGCTGTCGGCCTATCCGGCCGCACCGGCGGCGATCCTTGCCAGGCTTGCCATCCCCTCCCCGCGGCCGGCCGCCCAGCCGACACCTCAAACCGAGGTCAATCCGACCGCCCGGAACGACCTGTTGGAAATATTTTTTGCGGCCAACAGCGAAGAACGCGGTCTGATCCTGACCAATCTCGATGTGGCGGCAGAAACGGAGGGGCGCCGGCCGGCGGCAGCCTCGACTGAAGTCATCCGCCGACTGGAAAACGCCGCGCTCCAGCGCAACCCGGGCGAATTCGCCCGCATGCTCGAACGCGCGCTCGGGATCAGCCGGGCACTGGCCGAGCGCATCGCGTGCGACCCCTCTGGCGAGCCGATCGTGGTTGCCGCTCGCGCCCTCGGCATGACTGCCGCGGTGCTGCATCGCATTTTGCTGTTCCTCAATCCGGCGATCGGCCAATCGGTCGAGCGCGTCTATGACCTCGCCCGCCTTTACGACGACCTCGCGCCGGGAGCGGCCGAACGCATGCTGGCGATTTGGCGGCAAGCCGGCGGCCAGTCACGGCCACAGCACGAGCCGGTGCATTGGGACGACGAACGCCGCGACGCCCGCTCGCTGTCGACGCCGGCGCGCTATCGCTCGGATCGCCGCCGCGTCACGCATCCCTCGCACGTCAAGACCAGCGGGAAATAAGCGGCGCTAAGCCGCAAATAGGCACAGCTAAGCCACCACATTGCCGTCGAGAAAATTCCGCCCGGCGCGATCCTCGACCTCGACAATCCATACGTCAGGATCGAAGCGGATTTCACGCGCCAAGCGCGCTTCGATATCGGCTTCAGGCACCGGCTTTTCGCCGCCGAGCATGGCGGTGAAATTGCGGTCGGCCGGCTGCGTCTCGTCGAAGGTGGATTGCGCCGCCGGCCCATACAGAGTGGCGGTGCCGTCGAGCCGACTAATCTTGATGAACACCGCGCCGGCCTCATCGGCGCCGCGCCGGCGCACCGCCGCGAAAGCGCCTTCGACGTTGCAGCGGCGCAGATAGGCCGCCACCCAGATACCGGATTTCAACCGCATGACCTTCAGTAACACGAGGCTTTGGTAGTCCGCTATTCCAACGGACGCCCGGTCACGGCGGCAAGTTCGCGCACGAGCTGATCGGATATCTGGCCGGTCACCGGGAGGCGGCGATCGCGCTCGAATTTCTCGATCGCTTCTTTCGTCTCCGGATCGTAGACGCCGGTCAAATTGATCTGTCCGTAACCGAAATCGGCCAGCGCGCGCTGGATGGCGAGCACCTGCTTGGTCGGCGCGATCAGTTCGGCGATCGGATCGTTACGCACCGGCGCCGGTGCGGCGGCGCGCCCGCTCGGCACCTTGGCGTTGGACGTGACGATGGCGTGCAGCAGGGCTTCGTTCGCCCCCGTGTTGATATTCAGCCCGGCCGCCTGCACGAAGTCGCGCGCCGCCGCATCGGTCTTGCCGCCCCAGATGCCGTCGACCGCGCCGTCGTAGAAGCCCTTGCGGGCGAGCTCGCGCTGGATGTCGCCGATGATCTGCGCCTGGCTGCGCGCGACCGTGGCCGGCGCGACCGCCGGCGCCACGGTCGGCGCCACCGCGCGCGGACGCGGCAATGCGACTGGCGTCGCTTGCGCCACCGGCGGGCGAGTCGCGAAGATCGGCGCCGGATGCGGGCCGCGCTGCAGGAACAGCGCATTGATGAAAATCGCAAAAGCCACCGCCGTCGCCATTAAAATGCCGACGAATTCGCGTGGGTGACGGCCAATCGCGGCGGCCAGCCTGCCGGCGCCGCCATCGAAATCGGCCATACGCTCACGCCGGCTGCGGCTACGCACTTTTTTTCACCTGAATGCTGGCGGCCGCGGGGAATTCGTGGACCTGCTCGGTGACTAGTTTGATCGGCTGGACGGCGGGCCGAATGCCTTCGCAATCGATCGGCAGACGTACCGTCACCTGCGTCCCGGCGCCCAGCCGGCTGCGGATATCCATGTCGCCGTTGTGCAGGCGGATCAGGCCCTTCACGATCGACAGACCGAGGCCGGTGCCGTCGTGCCGCCGATCGTATGACGCCCGCGCCTGGAAGAACGCCTCGCCCAAATGCGGCAGATCGGCCTCGCCGATGCCGACCCCGGTATCCTCGACCGCGACCACGAGCTTGGGGCCGTCGCACAAAGCGCTCACGCTGATGCGGCCACCGCGCGGCGTGAACTTGATGGCATTGGAAATGAGGTTGATCAGGATCTGATTGACAGCCCGCCGGTCGGCCACGATTTCCGGCAAATCGGCGGCGATGCGGACTTTAAGTTCGACGCCCGCCTCCTGCGCCTTGAGCACCAAAAGATCGCAACAGCTCCTGATCGCCTGCGCCGGTGCGAGCGGTTCCGGGGCGATCTCGAAATTGCCGCTCTCCATCTTCGACATGTCGAGAATACCGTTGACCACCGACAGCAAATGATGACCGGAATTGTTGATCAGCTTGGCGTATTCGCGCTCACGCGCCCGCTCGAGTTCGATCGCCTCATTGCTCAACATGTCGGAGAAGCCGATGATGGCGTTGAGCGGCGTGCGTAGCTCGTGGCTCATCGTGGCAAGGAAGCGGCTTTTCGCATTGTTGATGCGTTCAGACTCTTTGCGGGCGATCTCGAGCGCGCGCTCCTGCACCTTGCGCTCGGTCACATCGCGCAGCACCGCGACCACTTCGCGCTCGGACGAATTTCCGGAGTCAGCGGCGGGAGCGAGCGGCCGGCAGCGCATTTCGATCCAGGCAAAATGACCGCCGCGGACCCCGTCGCTGTCGCGGCGGATGCGGAATTCGACCGAGCGGTCCTCGCCGAGCGCGGCCGCGTCGGCGAGCGCGGTGAGATATGCCGGCCGGTCGGTCACATGCACGCGGTCGAACAGCCCGTGCCCGGCAAGCTCGCTTAGGCGCACGCCGAACAGCGGTTCGGCCGCCGGAGATGCGAACAACACGGCGCCGTTCTTGCCGTGCCGGGTGATGACGTCGGTCATGTTGCGCGCGAGCAGGCGATAGCGTTCCTCCTCGGCATTGAGCAGCCCGGCGCTGGTGCGCGTGAGTTGCTCGGCGCCGAGCGCGAGGCCGGTGGCGTAGAGTGCGGCAGAGATGATCGCGAGCGCGGCGAGCGCGCCATGCTCGCTCGCCGGCGGCTGCAGCCCGAGCGCGCTCAAGCTCAGCAATAATGCGGCGGCGGCAAGCGCGAAGCTCGCGGCCAGCGCCACCACCCGGCGCGAAGCCGAGAGCGCGGCTTCCAGCGGGACGACCACCAGCCAGATCGCGGCGAACGAACTTATGCCGCCGGTGCACCAGGCCACCACCGCCACCAGGCCGGTGAGCGAAAACGAGGACATCACGTGCGCGGCCTCGTAACGGCCGGTGCGCGAGAGGAAATAGGCGATCAGGATCGGTACCACCAGCCAGCCGAAGACGCCAAGTTCGAGCGCGCTCGGCACGCCGCGCAATGCGATATAGACCGGGAAGCCGGCGAGCGCGGCAAAGCTGCCGAGCAGGCGCGGCGCGATGAAGGCGCGGTGGCGCGCCGCCGTCAGCGCGTCCTGCTGCGCCGAGGGGTGCACCAGCGCGTCAACGTAGTTCCACACTGGCGTGAGGAGACTCACGGTTCCTGTCTCACGTCTTTTACGAACAGACGCGCCCCTTTTTCGTGACCGGAATCGTAGCCAGCGCGGCTTAAGCGAACGCTAAAGCAAGGCCGATGCGGGGCCCCTTGCCGGCGGCTTTGGCCGATTCCGGGCCAAGGTCCGGTTTCAATCGCCGGGCATGGTGAAATTTGTATTGCCGCACCGCACCGGCACGCCCGCCCAAACCAATGGTTACCGTTGCGGTAACCATGCGCTGCACGCGAAGGTACCCGACTGCAGGCGCGGCGTGCCGATCTTTAAGATTTTAATCGAATTTGACTCTGTCAAATTTGACGAAAACTCGCGTCGCATTCGCTGCTGTTTTACCCAAAAACCTCGCTTCAATGCGAACGGCGGCTTCAAGCCTGTCTGCTACGGTTTAGTTCAAAGGCGGCGGAACAGCCGTCGGGGAAAACGGGTAGGCTCATGTTCTTTCTGCTGCGCATGGCATTCTGGCTGACCGTCGTTTGCGTGCTGCTGCCGAGCGGCACGAAATCGACATCGGGCGACGCCAATATCGACCCTAAGCAGGCGGTGACGCTAGCGAGCGCCGCGGTCTCCGATGCGCGCGGGTTCTGCGACCGACAGCCCGATGCCTGCGAGGCCGGCGGCAAGGTCGCGGTCGCGCTCGGCCACAAGGCCGAAGCGGGCGCGCGCACGATCTACGACTTCATCACCACCAAGCTCGCCGAGAAATCCGCGCCGGAAAAGGCGGCCGCCAAAGTGGACACCGTTACCGCGCCCGGCCAAGGTACGCTGACCGGGGTCGACATGGCGCCTGCCTGGCATGCACCGGTTCCGCTGCCGCCGCGCCGCGAGGCACGATCCGGCCGGCCGGCCGTTTAGATTACCCGCATAAATCGACGTTTTCTCGCGGGCCCGTGGCGCCCGCGGTGATCTTTTGTGGCCATCGGCGCAGCGCCGCCTATATATTGGCGGCATGACGACCATTGACGACATCGTTGAGAATTTCTCTCTGCTCGATGAGTGGGACGACCGCTATCGTTACGTCATCGAACTCGGCCGCACGCTGGCGCCGCTGCCGGAAGGCGCTCACACCGAAGCCAACAAGGTGCGCGGCTGCGCCAGCCAGGTCTGGCTGCTCACCCATGTGAAACCGGACGGCGCGGCCGGCCCGACGCTGACCTTCGACGGCGACAGCGACGCCCATATCGTGCGCGGCCTGATCGCCATTCTGCTGGCGCTCTTTTCCGGCAAGCGCGCGAAAGAGATCCTGGATACCGACGCGCTCGCTTTGTTCGAGCGCATTCGGTTGCGCGATGGCCTGACGCCGCAACGCTCGAACGGCCTGCGCTCAATGGTCGAGCGCATTCACGCCGAAGCCAAGGCGGCGCTGGCGCCGGCTTGACGAGAGCGCGAGGCTGCCACTTTACTAATTTTTGCGTCTGACCTTGGGGTCCAATCGATGCAAGGCTGTTTTCTCGCAATTGTCGGACTCGTCTTTGGAGCCGTGTTGGGCGCCGCGCTTGGTGTCGGCATTGGCCTCGCATACACCAAACTTTTCCATGTCAGCGACTTTGAAGGCTACAGTGGAATGCTCGTGTTTTATACCTTCCTGCCGATTGGGGCGATTGCGGGTGGGCTTGGCCGGAACAAAAAAGTGAGCCCGGGATACGAACGCCCGCTTTTGCGTCATTGCGCACATTGAATGCGCGCCCTAACTTCCGTCCACGTTGAACGCCGCACCATCCGCAAGCCACGTGCGGATCGGCGCGTAAGCCGGCCCCCTCACCTGCGCCGCGTAACCGTAATGACGCGCCAGCCGGTCGAGCGCGAGCTGCAGCACGACCATGGCCGAGCGTGACGGCCAATGCCGCGCGCCTCTTCTTGGCGGGCGAACTTAAGGACCACGCCGTCTGCAATGCTAAATGATAACAGGCTGTGCGTGGGTTGTGTGTGAGAAATGCCACCCAACCGGCCGGGCAAAACCGCCGCGGCGGCGATCACGACCGAACCCGACGTTGATAACTTGATGCCTTTACTTGGCGCGGCGGCGGCGCTGCTGGCCGAGGCCCATTTGCTTGGCCAATTGCGAGCGCGCGGCCGCGTAGCTAGGCGCGACCATCGGATAGTCGGCGCCGAGCGCCCATTTTTCCCGGTACTGCTCGGGCGTCATGTTGTACTGCGTGCGCAAATGCCGCTTAAGCGACTTGAATTTCTTGCCGTCTTCCAGACACACGATGTATTCGGGCGTGATCGACTTCTTCACCGAGACCGCCGGCCGCAATGGCTCGGACAGGGAATCGCCGGACTTTCCCGTCACCCGCGCGAGCGCGGCGTGCACCTGGCTGATCAGGTTCGGGATCTCGCCGGCGGGCACCGTATTGTTGCTCACATAGGCGGAAACGATTTCCGCCGTCAGCTCAATGTAGTTTGCGCTAGCCGGTGTGTCGGTCATCGACGTTTCCCCACCCATCACGCGGACGCAGAACATCGCGCCGCAGACCAGTCAGAAGAAAATCATTCTCGCGGTCGATTAATGGTTCTTCTGGCCGTGAATATCGAAGCTCTGACGCGATTTCTTTGAATTCTACTAGCCAAAACCAGTGACTGCAAGAAAAAGAAAGTCAAAAACCTGGTTAGACTTGGGACTTGACTGCCCAAAAACAGGTCTGCCCGCAACCAAAACAGGCGGGCTTTTCTGCTCAGTTCGGTTTAAGAATTCTTCGCGAGATGGTCGCGCAGCTCGTTGATCGAGGCGAAATGCAGCGTGCCTTGCGGCAGTTCGGCTTCGATCGAACCGTCGACATAAAGCGTATAGGCCATGTCGTCGACGACGCCGGATTTCAGGATGGCGACCGGTTCGCTAGGCGCTGCGGGCCTCGGGGCCGGCGCCACAGCCGGCTTCGGTTCTGGCTTGACCTCATCGATGGCAGGACGTTTCGCCGGTCTGACTTCCGCCGGCCACATGGCGTCGAAATAGCTTGGCTGAGATTGGCGCTCCAGCGTCGGTGGGGGCGGCGCCGATGAATGCCATGGCGCATCGAGAGCCGGCTCCGAGCGCATTCCAGCCACTGGAAAAATATCGTCGGTGACCGGTGGTGCCGGCGCCCGCTCGTCCAGCTCGACGGGCGCCGGTGCGGAAACTGCTTGCCGCGGCGAGATCGAAACGACCTCGTATTCCTCGACTTTGAATTCTTCAGCCGCGGCAGCCGGGCGATCCGGATTTTGCAGCGTCGGCGCCGCGGTCGCGGCCGGATGGTCTTCGACGGCGGGTTCGTCGGCCGGTTGGGTTTCAGCGATGACCGGCTCGGATTTCGATTCGGGCGGGAACGGAACACGGCCCGGCGCCGCGCCGGCCGCCGACTCAGACATTTCAACGGGCAGGCGGGGCCGTGCCGGCACGCCCGTCGCAAGTGCATCGTTGATCCGTCGCAATTGGCCGACCGCGACGCCAATTGCAATAACGATGAGGCCGCCGACCACGGCCGTGGTCCCTCCAACGATGAGCGTGTTGCCGAAGCTGAATTCATTGATCGGGATGCCGTATCCGACCATCCCGACGCCAATCATGACGACAATGGCGCCGACAATAACTAAAAGGGCTGACATAAGCGTTACGACCTCTTTTGAAACAACAGTGCAAGCATCCGCTATAAAATGCCGGCTAAAGCCTTCCGGCGGCGGGCGAATTTTGGCCGTTCGCGGCACCGGCGGCAACTCTTTATGTTAATATAGCCGCGATTGCCCGCAAACTGGTTTAATGCCGGTCGGTCACCGGAGGGGACCATTTCCAGGCATTTCCAGGACTTTAGCCGACCCCAGCCGATCGATCCCTGCGGCGCACGGCCGCCAAGGCGTTGCCCCGGCCCGCGCCAGAGCCTAATTAACTTAATCGAGGAACTTGTCCGGGACATCCCGGTTTCATTGTGAGACCGGCTTTTTTCCCAATCATCGCTTGTGGATCGAGGAGGATCTGATGTCGTTCACGCTGCCCGAGTTGCCCTATGCCTATGACGCACTAGCGCCGCATATGTCGCGCGAGACGCTCGAATTTCACCACGACAAGCACCACAAAGCCTATGTCGACAACGGCAACAAGCTGTTGGTCGGCAGCGGGCTGGAGGACAAATCGCTCGAGGACGTGGTCAAGGGCGCGTTCGGCAAAAACGCCGGCCTCTTCAACAATGCGGGCCAGCACTACAACCACATTCATTTCTGGAAGTGGATGAAGCCGGGTGGCGGTGGCGATAAAATCCCCAGCAAACTCAAGACAAAAATCGACTCGGATTTGGGCGGCGTCGCCAAGATGAAGGAAGATTTCGCGGCCGCCGGCGCCACCCAGTTCGGATCCGGCTGGTGCTGGCTCGCGGTGAAGGACGGCAAGCTGATCGTGACCAAGACGCCGAATGGCGAGAATCCCTTGGTGCACGGGGCCATTCCGGTGCTGGGCTGCGATGTGTGGGAACACTCCTATTACATCGATTACCGCAACCGGCGACCGGACTACCTCAAGGCGTTCCTCGATCACCTGGTAAATTGGGACCACGTCGAAGAGATGCTCGTGGCGGCGAGCAAGTAAACGTCGCGGCAGAGAATAGAAACCTCGACGAAGAACAAAGTCTTCTTCTTCGTCTTCTGAGCGGACATGTTCTGAATGCGATCGGTCATGGTCTCTGCCGATCGCCTCGCCGTCCTGATCCTCGCGGCGGTCGCCATCGCCGCGGGGATAACTTTCCGCGACTACGGTCTCGGTTGGGACGATTACACCCATTCGCAATACGGCGACCTGCTGCTCAAGCTTTACGGCTCGGGCTTTGCCGACATGCGCGCGCTCTCCTTCGTCAACCTCTACAAATACGGCGGCGGCTTCGACATGGCGGCGGCGCTCGCCGCCAAGGTACTGCCGTTCGGACTGTTCGAGACGCGGCGGCTGGTCGGCGCGGCGGTCGGCATGCTCGGGCTGTTCGTCACCTGGCGGATCGGCCGCCGCATCGGCGGACCGAGTGCCGGGCTGGTCGCGCTCATTTTGCTTGCAACCTGCCCGCTCTACTACGGCCATATGTTCATGAATGCGAAGGACGCGCCCTTCGCGACCGCCATGGCGGTGCTGCTGCTCGGCCTGGTGCGCGCCTTCGACGAATATCCCAACCCAAGCGCGCGCACGGTGGCATTGACCGGCGTCGGCCTGGGCTTGGCGTTCGGCTCGCGCGTGCTGGCGGGCGTCGCCGCGCCGGCCGGGCTTGCCGCGCTGCTGCTCGTGCTGATCGCGGAAAGCCACAACGGCGGCTGGAAGCAGGCGGCGCTTCGCTGCGGACAATTCCTCTGGACCCTGCTGCCGGCCCTGGGCCTCGGCTATCTGATCATGGGCCTGCTATGGCCGTGGTCAGTGCAATCGCCGCTCAACCCGCTGCATGCGGCGGAATATTTCGACACGTTTTTCGAAAAGCCCTGGGAGGAATTGTACGAAGGCCGCTTGATCCCGGTCCCCGACATGCCGGCAAGCTACCTGCCGCATTTGTTCATGCTCAAGCTGCCGGAAATCATGCTGGCGCTCGGAACGCTCGGAACGCTCGGCGCCTTCATCGCCGCCGCGCGACGCAGCGTGCCGCTTACGCGCCGTGCCGGGCTGATCATGGTGGCGCTCAGCGCAGTCCTTCCGATCGCCATGGCCATGGCGGCACGGCCGGCGCTTTACAATGGAGTGCGCCATTTCATCTTCGTGGTGCCGCCCTTCGCCGCGCTGGGCGGGCTCGCCATCGCCTGGCTCGCCGAAAGTGCAAGCCGCCACGGCAAGGCCGCGCTCGGCGCGCTTGCCGCCATCGTGATCGCCGGCGTCAGCTTGCCGGTGAGCGACATGGTGCGCCTGCATCCCTACCAATACACGGCGTTCAACGTGTTCTCGGGCGGCGTGCGCGCGGCGCAAGACAAATACATGCTGGATTACTGGGGCCTCGCCTTCAAACAGGCGGCCGATGAATTGCGCACGCGGCTCGCCGCCGGAGCCGAGCAGCCGCCGCAAGGCCGGCGTTGGGTGGTGGCGATCTGCGGTCCGCAATCCTCGGCGCAGGAGGAACTGGGCCCGCAATTCGAAACCACCTTCGACCAAAAGAATGCCGACTTCGCTTTGGCGCTCGGCACGTTTTATTGCAATCATTTGCAGCATCCGATCATGGCGACGATCGAACGCGAAGGCGTGGTCTATGCCCGCGTCTACAACCTGCGCGGCGGCCCGACGCCGAGGCTGCTCACGGTGCCACCGCCGTGAAGTTTGGCTGGATCAAATCCGCCCGAGCAGCATCAGCACGACAACGATAATCAGAATGGTGCCGATGACGCCGACGCCGCCGTGGCCATAACCGTAGCCATATCCGCCAAAGCGGCCGCTGAAGCCGCCGAACAAAAAGATGACGAGAAGAATGATTAGAATGAGGCCAAGTGACATGGTCTTATCTCCGTTGTTTGTTTCCCGCTCATAACGAGATAGAGCGTGTAACGGCTGCTAGGGTTCCTGCTGCACTGCGAGCGTCGAAATTCCAGCCTCCATTTTCGAGGCTGTAAAAAAATACTCCTCGGACATCAGGCGGAGATTTCTCGCCGTCCCGAGATCCATGCAGTTGCGCGAAAGTCGCTGACAACGATCAGCCTGCAGGCGCAGGTAACCGGACCAAGATTCGTTTGTTAGCTCTGCGGCCATGCCACTGCTCCCGGATCAAGCTAATTCCAATTCAATTTTCGAGAAAGCCCGGAGCGGCGAA
>DAIMKK010000021.1:11401-15791 GCA_036721745.1 Pseudolabrys sp.
CGCAGTGGCGATATCCGCTGTCGTTGATCCAGCAGTGGCGATGGCGGTGCCCAACGATGTTTGGGCCGCCAACCACGCCGCCGATGACTCCACCGACGACTGCGCCGGGAGGTCCGGCAATGACAGCGCCGGTGCCCGCACCGATGGCGACGCCTTCCAGCGTTCCGGCCTGGGCCGCGAGCGGCGCGGCCGCCAGCATCAACACGAACAGTCCAGTCTTGATGACAGAGTGCATGGCAATCTCCTTGGTTAAACTCAATTGACGTGAGAATCCGCGGGTCAGAGCAAACCGACTGCTGCGACCCCGGGACGTAACCGTGCTGGGTCGGACTCAGTGGCTGTTGGACGGGCTCCGATCGTAAGTCTGGCGTGCAAGCGCAAGAATAAATCGCTCTTCACGACGTCTTACCACAATCAACCCAGTCAACGTCTGCGATGAGGTTATTGTTCCAGCAATAACAGCAGATATTTATCAACGTAACACTTAGACGCCCAATACTTATACGCCCAAAGAAAATATTATATGCCTATTTGTATTTTGCTTTGCAAAACCGGAACGATCGATCTGTTCGAGTGTTGTTTCGCCATGCGCGGCCCACATGCCCAGAGCAACAGAATGTTCAAGCCGATCATCAGTATGACGGTCGCCGCCGCCATTGCCGGGCTTTTCGCTTTCGCCACAGCCGCCGTGCCGCAGGCGAGCGCGCCCTTCGATACGCTGCCGCAGGCGTCCGTTAAAGGCGATCGCCTACCTCTGCACGTGAGGGGCGCGGCATGCTCGCAGCACGGCTGGCCCGATTTCGAGCGGCACTGTCAATTTGATTTCAGAAATCCTGCAAGCGAAGCGCGGACCGTTCGGGTCATCGCCCTTCGCTAAGCAGCGAATGCGGCCGTAACGGCAGGCATAGCGATCGGGCTCACCGACCGGCCGGCCCATCGTCGGCCGCCCATTTGATGATCTTGTAGTCGAAGCCGGTTTCGATCGTCGGTTTGATCACGGCGAAGTACGGCGAGATGTCGAAATCGCGCGGCGTATAAAGCGACGAATCGCGGATGTGATAAATCTCCTGGCGCGCGCTTTCGCTTTCTACCCGCGTGATGGCCGGCAAAATCGGATAGCCTATTTTTCCGAAGGCCTGCGCAATCAGCGCCGAGCAAATGAGCCGGGTCGGATCGCCCGACCCGAGCCCGATCATTCGGCGCCGCCAGCGCTGCGGCACCGGCAGCGGCAACAGATAGCGGGCAAGGTCGATGAAATTCTTGAGGTCGTATTGCAGACCGATCCGCTCGATAGCGTAGTCGCAGACCGCCTTGCGATCCTCGGGGGACAAGCCGACCGGCCGGCAGATGCGGGTGTGAAACAGGAAATATTTCGATAGCGGAACGCAGGTGATGCCTTCGTCAAGGTTGGACTCCACCAGATCGCACGGCTCGCCGTCCGCTGCCACCCTGCCCGCGATCGGGCCGACGTAAAGCGCCGCGTGCGACCAGGTCGACTGCGTCAGATATTTGATGATGCCGGAAATATGGTTGCGGCCCTCGATCAGCATAATATCTCCGGGCTGGATGCAGGCGCGCAGCGCAGCCGGATTGGTGGGCGTGAACGGCTCGTAGCCGGACGCCGGCTTTTGCAGATAACCGGCTATCACGCGGCCGACGCGATCGAGCATCCAGGTCATGGGGCGGAATGTGCAAAGGCCCAATACAGCTCGCGCGCCTTGCGGTAGAGCGGGCCTGGCTGCAATGCGCGCTCGCCGATGCGCGTAATGGGCAGCACCTTGGACGCGTTGCCGGTCGAGAATATCTCGTCAGCGGTTTCGAAATCGGCATAGCGCATCACTGTTTCATTCACCGTTATACCGGCGCCGCGCAGCAGTCCGATCACGCGCTGGCGGGTGATGCCGGCGAGAAACGTGCCGTTCGGGATCGGCGTGAACACGACGCCGTCCTTGGCCATGAATACATTGGAATTGGCGAGTTCGGCCACATTGCCGACCACGTCGCGCACGATGCAGTTGTCGAAGCCGCGCGATTTCGCCTCGAACATAGCGCGCGCGTTGTTCGGATAGAGGCAGCCGGCCTTGGCGTCGACCGGGGCGGTGTCCTGCGTCGGCCGGCGGAATGGCGACAGCGTGACCGAGAATCCGTCCGGCTTGCGCATCGGCGCGTCGTAGAGCGTGAGCGCAAAACGCGTCGAATCGGGATCCGGCGGCAGCGCCATGGGCCCCGGCCGCTCGGCCCAATACATCGGGCGGACGTAGAGTGTCGTATCCTTGGCAAACTTCTTCATGCCCTCGCGGGCGAGTCCCACAATGTCGTCGACCGAAACGCTGGGCTTGAGAAACATGGTCTTGGCGGAGGCGTTGAGGCGCGCGCAATGCAGATCGAGGTCGGGCGCCACGCCCTCGAACACCCGCGCACCGTCAAAAACCGAAGAGCCGAGCCAGATCGCGTGCGTGCGTGCGCCCCAGAGCGGCACGTTGCCCTCGCGCCATTCGCCTTCGTAGAAGGTCCAGGTTTGCGACCAGTCCGCCGCCATCACCGTCTCCCCCGGCACGCACTCGAACGTGACCGCCGCGGGCTTTATTTGCCCGGCCGGCCATGCTTTGCACATTAGCGGTCCGACCCGGAGGATACCATGCCGTCCATCTTCGTCTTCGACGCCTATGGCACCCTGTTCGACGTGCATGCGGCGATTGCGCGTTTTCGCGCAGATGCCGGACCCGACGCCGACCGCATGTCGGAAATCTGGCGCGGCAAGCAGCTCGAATATACCTGGACGCTGACGCTCGCCGGCCACTACACGGATTTCTGGGCGCTGACCGAGCGGGCGCTCGATCATGCGCTGGCGCGCGTGCCGTCGGTGCCGAAAGCCCTCAGACCGAAACTGCTCGACGCCTATTTTCAGCTCGACGCGTTCCCGGACGCGCGCGCGGCGTTGCGCGCGCTCAAAGCCAAGGGCCACCGGACCGGCATTCTGTCGAACGGCTCGCCCAACATGCTCAAAGGCGCGGTGGACGCCGCTAACGTCGGCGGCGATCTCGATGCCGTACTGTCGGTCGATGTGTTGAAGATGTTCAAGCCGCGGCCGGAGGTCTACCGGCTCGTCACCGATCACTACCAATGCAAGCCAAGCGAGGTGAACTTCGTGTCGTCCAACCGTTGGGACATGATGGCCGGCACCTCGGTCGGCTTCCGCAGCCTCTGGGTCAACCGCAGCAAGATGCCGGACGAATATCTCGATTTCCCGCCCCAGCAGACGATGAGCGATCTCAGCGCGTTGGCGACTTTGGGTTAACGGGGCTGGCGCACCTTGGCGCAGTTGCCTATATGCGCTGCATTC
Source organism: Pseudolabrys sp. (assembly GCA_036721745.1). Taxonomy (GTDB): domain Bacteria; phylum Pseudomonadota; class Alphaproteobacteria; order Rhizobiales; family Xanthobacteraceae; genus Pseudolabrys. The sequence goes on from DAIMKK010000021.1 coordinate 14,745, forward strand.
GCCACGGCCCTCCCCACCCATGCAATCCATCATTTCCATTTCAAATCTGTCGAAGACCTACGCGACCGGGTTCCGGGCGCTCAAGGACATCAATCTCGACATCAAGCGCGGCGAGATCTTTGCATTGCTCGGCCCCAATGGCGCCGGCAAAACCACGCTGATCGGCATTATCTGCGGCATCCTCAATCCATCGCAGGGTTCCGTCACGGTCGACGGCCACGACATCATCAAGGACTACCGCGCAACGCGCTCGCTGATCGGGCTGGTGCCGCAGGAATTGCACACCGATGCCTTCGAGAGCGTTTGGAACACCGTCAGTTTCAGCCGCGGCCTGTTCGGCAAGGCGCGAAATCCGGCGCATATCGAGAAGGTGCTGCGCTCACTCTCGCTGTGGGACAAGAAGGACGCCAAGATCATGACGCTGTCCGGCGGCATGAAGCGGCGCGTGCTAATCGCCAAGGCGCTCGGCCACGAGCCGCAGGTGCTGTTCCTCGACGAGCCGACCGCGGGCGTCGACGTCGAACTGCGCAAGGATATGTGGCAGGTGGTGCGCGATCTGCGCGCCTCGGGCGTGACCATCATCCTGACCACGCATTACATCGAGGAAGCCGAGGACATGGCCGACCGCGTCGGCGTGATCAACAAAGGCGAGATCATCCTGCTCGAGAACAAGGCCGAGCTGATGCGCAAGCTCGGCAAGAAACAGTTGATCCTGCATCTGCAGAAGAAGCTAAACGTCCTGCCGGCCGAACTCGCCGCCCATCCGCTCACGCTGGCGGGAGACGGCGCGGAGCTGGTGTTCACCTACGACACCCAACTCGAGCGCACCGGGATTACCGCGCTGCTGAGCGACCTCAGCAGCGCCGGCATCCAGTTCCGCGACCTGGAGACCAAACAGAGTTCGCTGGAAGACATTTTCGTCGGATTGGTGAGCGACCGATCATGAACCTGCGCGCCATCCAGGCCATCTACCGCTTCGAAATGGCGCGCACTGGGCGCACCATCTGGCAGAGCATCGTGTCGCCGGTGCTCTCGACCTCGCTCTAT
>DAIMKK010000022.1:0-15532 GCA_036721745.1 Pseudolabrys sp.
CGCTTAGCGAGACCGTCGATGTCGCCCTGCGCATTCCCTATTTCTGCTCGGGCTGCCCGCACAACACCTCGACCCGCGTGCCGGAAGGCAGCCGTGCCTATGCCGGCATCGGCTGCCACTACATGGCGCAGTGGATGGAGCGCGAGACGCTCGGCTACACCCAGATGGGCGGCGAGGGGGCCAATTGGATCGGCGAGGCGCCGTTTTCCAAGCGCCCGCACGTGTTCCAGAATCTGGGCGACGGCACCTATAACCACTCCGGCAATATGGCGATCCGCGCCGCGATCGCGTCCGGCGTGGATATGACCTACAAAATTCTGTTCAACGACGCGGTGGCGATGACCGGTGGCCAGGCCAATGACGGCGGCCTCACGGTCGATCAGATCGCCCGCCAGGTCGCAGCCGAAGGTGCCAAGCGCGTCGTCGTCGTCACCGACGAACCGTGGAAATATCCCAAAGACACCGATTGGCCGCGCGGGCTGACCGTGCATCACCGCGACGAACTGGACGCCGTGCAGCGCGAGTTCACCACCGTGCCGGGCGTGAGCGTCTTGATTTACGATCAGACCTGCGCCGCCGAAAAACGCCGCCGCCGCAAGCGCGGCACCTTCCCCGATCCCGACAAGCGCGTGGTGATCAACGATCTGGTCTGCGAAGGCTGCGGCGATTGCGGCGTGAAATCGAATTGCGTCTCGGTGCAGCCGCTGATGACCGAATGGGGCCGCAAGCGCACCATCGACCAGTCGAGCTGCAACAAAGATTACTCCTGCATCAAGGGCTTCTGCCCGTCCTTCGTCATCGTGCACGGCGCCAAGCTCAAGAGGGGCGAAGGTGTCGCCGAGCCCGCCGATTGGCCGGCGCTGCCCGAGCCGCGGCTGCCGCTCACCAACCATCCCTACAGCATCATCGTCACCGGCATTGGCGGCACCGGCATCGTCACCATTGGCGGCATCGTGAGCATGGCCGCGCATCTGGAAGGCAAGGGTGCCGGCGTGATCGACATGGCCGGCCTCGCGCAGAAGGGCGGCGCGGTCTACAGCCATATCCGCATCGCCAATACGCCGGACGATATCCACGCCATCCGCGTCGCGGCGGCCGGCGCAGATTTGGTGCTCGGCGGCGACAGCGTGGTGGCCGGCAACAAGAAGGTACTGGGCGCGATCAAGGCGGGCCACACTCGAGTCGTGGTCAATACGGCGGAATTCCTGCCCGGCGACTTCACCCGCAACGCGGATTATTCGCTGCCGACCGAACGGCTCAAGCGCGCCATCAGCGGCGCGGCCGGTCCCGGGCAGAGCCATTTCGTCGACGCTAGCCGGCTCGCCACCGCGCTGCTCGGCAATTCCATCGGCGCCAATATGTTCATGCTTGGTTACGCCTATCAGGCCGGCGCGCTGCCGCTGTTGGCGGAAGCGATTGAGAAGGCCATTGAGATGAACGGCGAGGCGGTGGCGATGAACGTCGCCGCCTTCCGCTACGGCCGCCGCGCGGCAGTGGATCCCGCCAAGCTCGAGGCGCTGGTGAAGCCGGCGCCGGAACTCGCCAACGATTCGCTCAAGCTATCGCAGTCGTTCGGCGAGACGGTGGATCGGCGCGTCGCCTTCCTCACGGCCTATCAGAGTGCGCGCTACGCGCGGCGCTATCGGGACTTGGTCGAGGTGGTGAGGGCGGCCGAGGCCAACAAGGCGCCGGGCCAATGCGCGCTGTCGGAAGCCGTGGCGCGCTACCTGTTCAAACTTATGGCCTATAAGGACGAGTACGAGGTGGCGCGGCTCTACACCGACAACACATTTGTCGAGCGGGTGAAATCGACCTTCGACGGCGACAATCTGCGTCTTGAATTCCTGATGGCGCCGCCTTTGTTTGCGCGCCGCGACAAGGTCACCGGCGAGCCGAAGAAGATGTCGTTCGGTCCCTGGCTGCTCGGGCTGCTGCGCGTGCTGGCGAAATTCAAGGCGCTGCGCGGCACGCCGCTCGATCCGTTCGGCTATACCGCCGAGCGAAGAACAGAGCGGCGCTTGATCTCGGAGTACTGCGATCTGCTGCGTGACATCGTCGAACATCTGACGCCGAACAATCATCGTCTGGCAGTAGAACTGGCTGCTCTGCCGGAAAAAATCCGCGGCTTCGGTCCCGTCAAGCAACGGCACCTGGTCGCCGCCAAGGCCGAGGAAGCCGCCTTGCGCGAGCAATTCGGTGCCGGTTCAACGCCGTTTCTCAAGGCGGCGGAATAATTTAGCCCGCTCTGCGACCAAATACCGACCTGCCCAAGGCTTGACCGGCCTGCGTCGGTGTTTTCATATCGTGGCAATATGACCGCCAAATAGGCGGCAAGGGGATAGAAGCCGCGCCACACACGAGCGCGGCCGTGAGGGAGGGATAGGCTGTGGCGCCGATCGCCGCCGATCCGGCGGATACGTTTCCTAAGCTATTGATTCGCAACGCTGATTTATACGGCACACGGCCGGCGATGCGGCAAAAGGATCTCGGCATCTGGCAAACCTGGACCTGGGGCCAAGTGCTCGACATCGTGCGCGCCTACGCGGTTGGCCTGCACCGGCTCGGCCTCAAGCGCGGCGAAACCATTGCTATCGTCGGCGCCAACCGGCCGAAACTCTATTGGTCGGTGATGGCGGCCCAGATACTCGGCGCGGTGCCGGTGCCGGTCTATGCCGACGCGGTCGCTGACGAACTTAGCTATGTGCTGGCCCACGCCGAGGTGCGCTTCGCCGCGGTCGAGGATCAGGAGCAGATCGACAAAATCATGTCGGTCTTGGAACGTCTGCCGAAGCTCCAGGAAATGGTCTACGACGAGCGGCGCGGGCTTCGCGACTACGATCACAGCCGCCTGCATCCGATCGACGATATCATTGAGGAAGGGCGCAAGGCCCTGGCCGACCCGAGTGTCGCCGCCTGGCTCGATGCCGAGATTGCCGCCGGAAAAGGCAGCAATCCATCCATTATTCTTTACACCTCTGGCACGACTGGCACGTCGAAAGGCGTTGTTCTGACCGGCGAGCGCTCGATCAAAGCGGCGACCGACACGGTCATCTTCGACAAATTAAACGAGAACGACGTGACGCTCGCTTATCTGCCGCTCGCCTGGGTCGGCGATCATTACTTGAATTATGCGCAGGGCCTGGTCGCGGGTTTCTGCATAGCCTGCCCGGAAAATGCCGACACCGCGATGGTCGACCTGCGCGAGATCGGACCTAGCTTCTATTTCGCACCGCCGCGCACGCTCGAACTCCTGCTCACGCGCGTGATGATCCGCATGGAGGACGCCGGCTTCCTCAAGCGCAAACTGTTCCACTATTTCATCGGTGTGGCGCGCCGCTATGGCGAGCGCATCCTCAACGGCCAGCCGGTGCCGCTCACCGGCCGGCTGCTCTATGGGCTGGGCAACATCCTGGTCTATGGCCCGCTCAAGAACGTGCTCGGCTTTTCGCGCGTGCGCGTGGCCTATACCGCCGGCGAGGCGATCGGCCCGGATTTGTTCAACTTCTATCGCTCGATCGGCCTCAATTTGAAGCAGCTCTATGGGCAGACCGAGGCTTTCCTTTATGTCACCGCGCAGCCGGACGGCGAAATCTATTCCGACACCGTCGGCCCGGCCTGCCCGAACGTGGACATTCGCATTGCCGACAACGGCGAGGTGCAGTTCAAGTCGCCGGGCATGTTCTCCGGCTACTTCAAGGACGATGCCAAGACCGCCGAAGCCATGACGCCAGATGGCTATGTAAAGACCGGCGATGCCGGCTACTTCGACGAGAAAACCGGCCACCTGAAGATCATCGACCGCGCCAAGGATGTCGGCAAACTCAACGACGGTACGTTGTTCCCGCCGAAATACATCGAGAACAAGCTAAAGTTCTATCCCAACATCCGCGAAGTCGTCGCCTATGGCGACAGCCAAGATTTCGTCGCGGTCATGATCAACATCGATCTCACCGCGGTGGGAAGTTGGGCCGAGCGCAATAATGTGGTCTACGCCTCCTATCAGGAACTCGCCGGTCACAGCCAAGTCTACGACATGGTCGAGAAACATGTCGCCGAGGTGAACCGCTCGCTCGCTCAGGACAAGGTGATGGCGGGCGCGCAGATCAAGCGTTTCCTGATTCTGCATAAGGAGCTCGATGCCGACGACGGCGAGCTCACGCGCACCCAGAAAGTTCGCCGTGGCTTCATCGCCGACCGTTATGCCCCGCTGGTCAAGGCGCTTTATGACGGTTCCAAGGAAGCCGACATCTCGACCGAGGTTACCTTCGAGGACGGCCGCAAAGGCACGATCAACGCGCGCGTGAAAATCCGCGACATGAAAACCGAGCCGATGGCCGCCGCGCCAATGGGGAAAGCGGCATGAGAGCGCCGAGCGGCCCCGATGTTGCGGTCGGCGACGTGCTCTTGTCGGTCGAGAATGTCTCGCTGTCGTTCGGCGGTGTGAACGCAGTGAGCGACGTCTCCTTCGATATCCGCAAAGGCGAAATCCGCTCCATCATCGGGCCGAACGGGGCCGGCAAGACCTCGATGTTGAACATCATCAACGGCTTCTATCAGCCACAGCAGGGCCGCATCACCTTCAAGGGCGAGACACGCTCCAAGATGCGGCCGCACGATGCCGCTCACGGCGGTATTGCGCGCACCTTCCAGAACGTCGCGCTGTTCCGCGGCATGACGGTGCTCGACAACATCATGGCCGGCCGCACGCTCAAGATGCACGCAAACCTGTTCTGGCAATTGCTGCGTTACGGACCCGCCATGGCCGAGGAAGTCGAGCATCGTCACCGGGTCGAGGAGATCATCGACTTCCTGAAAATCCAGGAAATCCGCCGCACACCGGTCGGCCGGTTGCCCTACGGCCTGCAGAAGCGCGTGGAGCTCGGCCGCGCACTCGCCATGGAGCCGGACCTGCTGCTGCTCGACGAGCCAATGGCCGGCATGAACATGGAAGAGAAAGAGGACATGTCGCGCTTCGTACTCGACGTGAACGACCATTTTGGCACCACCGTTGCGCTGATCGAGCACGACATGGGTGTGGTGATGGACCTGTCCGACCGGGTGGTGGTGCTCGATCACGGCATCAAGATCGCCGACGGCACACCCGAGGAAATGATGACCAACCAGGGCGTGATCGACGCCTATCTCGGAGTCGCACATTGAAGAACTTGGCGCACTGAGGGCCCAGGATGCACCTTCTCTACCAAATCTTCATCGACCCCTTCGTGCAGATGGGCTCAGCGCCGGACCTGTTGGTGCAGACGCTGTGGGAGGGGCTGGTTGCGGGTGTCCTTTATGCGTTGATCGCGCTCGGCTTCGTGCTGATCTTCAAGGCCTCCGGCGTGTTCAATTTCGCGCAAGGCATCATGGTCGTGTTCGCCGCGCTCACCTTGGTCGGCTTGTATGCGCACGGCGTGCCGGCCTTCATCGCGCTCGGCTTGACCATCGGCGTCATGTTTTTGCTAGCGCTCGCGATTGAACGTTTCGTGCTGCGGCCTTTGGTCAACCAGCCGGACATCATTCTGTTCATGGCGACCTTCGGCCTGACCTATATCCTGATCGGTTCCGGTGAATTGATTTTCGGCGGTGACCCGAAGGTGATGATCGCCGACCAGCTTCTGCTGCCGAGCGGGTCCTATACCGTCAAGATGTTCGGCGGCTTTGTGCAGATGCAGAAGATCGACATCGCCGCCGCGATCATCGCGTCGCTGATGGTGGCGAGCCTGGCGGTGTTCTTCCAGAAGACACGGATCGGGCGCGCGCTGCGGGCCGTTGCCGACAGCCATCGGGCCGCGCTCTCGGTCGGCATCTCGCTCGAATATATCTGGGTGACCGTGTGGTTCGCCGCCGGCATCGTGGCGCTGGCAACCGGCATCATGTGGGGCGCGCGCTCGAACGTGTCCTTCGCGCTAGAGATCATCGCTCTGAAGGCCTTGCCGGTGCTCATCCTCGGCGGGTTCACCTCAATCCCCGGCGCCATCATCGGCGGCGTCATCATCGGCCTCGGCGAGAAGATCGGCGAGTTCTATTGGGGCCCGCTGTTCGGCAGCGGCATCGAGGAATGGTTCGCCTACGTCATCGCGCTGGTCTTCCTGCTGTTCCGGCCGCAGGGCCTGTTCGGCGAACGCATCATCGAGCGGATTTGAGGCTGGCCATGTTTTATCGCGAAGCCGGCCAATACAAGACGAGCTACCGGGCCGACCAGGCGTTGTTTCCGATCCGACAGGACCTGATTGGCATCGCGCATATTTTGCTGGTGGCGTACGTCGTGGTGCCGTTCGTCGCTTCCGATTTCGTGGTCGATTCGATTCTCACTCCGGTTCTGATTTTTTCGCTTGCGGCGATCGGGCTCAATCTGCTGACCGGCTATACCGGGCTGTTGTCGCTCGGTACTGGCGGCTTCATGGGCGTAGGAGCGTACGCCTGCTACAAGCTCGCGACCATTTTCCCCGGCATCAACATCGTGGCTCTGATTGTTTGTTCCGGCTTTTTTTCCGCGGCGGCCGGCATCGTTTTCGGCATGCCCAGCCTACGCATCAAAGGCTTCTATCTGGCGGTGGCGACGCTGGCCTCGCAATTTTTTCTGTCGTGGTGCTTCATCCGCATTCCTTGGCTTTATAATTACAATATCTCGGCCTCGATCGAAGTCCCGGCGCGCACGCTGTTCGGCATAGCGGTGACCGGGCCGAACGCGACACCGGCCACCCGCTATCTCATCGTGCTGACGATCGTGGCTGTGATGACCTTACTCGCTTCCAACCTGATCCGCGGCCGCATCGGGCGCACCTGGATGGCGGTGCGCGATATGGATATTGCCGCCGAACTGATCGGCATCAAGCTCTATCCGACCAAGCTGCTCGCCTTCGCGGTCTCATCGTTCTACTGCGGCGTCGCCGGCGCCATGCTGGTGTTCTTGTGGCTCGGCAACGCCGAGTCCGAAAGCTTCAGCATCAATCAGTCGTTCATCGTTCTGTTCATGGTGATCATCGGGGGTCTCGGCAGCCTGCTCGGGTCGTTCTTCGGCGCAGCCTTGATCTACGGCCTGCCCATCGTGCTGCGCATGATTAAGGACTTTTTGGGCCTCACAATTACCTCCGCCACCGTCGAGCACATCAACTTCATCACGCTGGGGACGCTTATTATCTTGTTTCTGATCGCGGAGCCGAACGGCCTGGCCCGGCTTTGGCAGATCGGAAAACAGAAACTTAGGGTGTGGCCTTTCCCCTATTGAAGGGGCACACTTGCACTAATTCTCCCATCCGGGACATCAGGACCGGGTGGGAGGACCCCTCCAGATCGAGGGTCGGACGTAAATGCCGGAGCAACAAGCACCGGCGGACGCACAAGGGAGAAATACGATGCGCTTAAAACATTTAATTCTCGGCGCAGCCCTCGCGAGCTTGGTCGGCGCTCCCGTCCTTGTTTCGCAAGCTGCCGCGGACACGCTCGTACCGCTCTTCACCTACCGCACCGGTCCATTCGCGAACTCAGGGATACCGATCGCCAACGGCATGCATGACTACATGACCATGCTGAACGCGCGCGACGGCGGGATCGGCGGGTCCAAGATCCGCTTCGTGGAATGTGAAACTGGCTACAAGAACGAAAAAGGCGTCGAATGCTATGAATCGCTCAAGGACCAGCATCCGGCGGTGATCACACCGTATTCGACCGGCATCACGCTGGCGCTGATCCCGAAGGCGGCGGTCGATCACATCCCGGTACTGTCAATGGCCTATGGCCTTTCGGCCTCGGCGGTCGGTAAGGACTTCCCGTGGATATTCAATCCGCCGGCGACCTACTGGGACGGTCTGTCCATTATCTTCCGCTATATCGGCGGCAAGGAAGGCAGCCTCGACAAGCTCAAGGGCAAGACCATCGGTTACATCTATTTTGACGGCGGGTATGGTCTCGAGCCGATCCCGCTGCTCGAGCAGCTCGCCAAGGACTACGGTTTCACCGTGAAGAAATATCCGGTGCCGCCGGCCCAGATGCAGAATCAGTCGAGTCTGTGGCTCAGCGTTCGCCGTGACCGCCCCGACTACATGATCATCTGGGGCTGGGGCGCTATGAACCCGACCGCGGTGCAGGAGGCTGCCAAGACCGGCTATCCGATGGACCATTTCATCGGCGTGTGGTGGTCCGGCAGCGAGGACGACGCGCGTCCAGCGGGAGCGGCGGCGAAAGGCTACCTCTCGCTCAACTTCAACGCCGTGGGCGCCAACTTTCCGGCGATCAAGGACATCCAGAAGTTTGTGATCGGCAAGGACAGCCAAACTCCGGCGAACCAAGTCGGCGAGAACTTCTACAATCGCGGCGTGATGAATTCGGTGGTAATCGCCGAAGCCATCCGCAATGCGCAGAAGATCACCGGCAAGAAGGACATCACCGGCGAGGAAATGCGCCGCGGTCTGGAATCGCTGCAAATCTCGGCGGCGCGTTGGAAGGAGATTGGTCTCGAAGGCTTCGGCGCGCCGATTTCGGTGAGCTGCAGCGACCACAACGGCCACCACTCTGCCTACATGCAGCAGTGGGATGGCGCCAAGTGGGTGAAGGTCTCCGATTGGATCTCGCCCATGAAGGACAAAGTCATGCCGATGCTCGACGCGGCGGCGCAAGACTATGTGACCAAGAACCAGCCCTGGCCGAAGCGCACGGAAGCTTGCGACAAGTCGTCGTAATCTAAGCGAACAATTCCTCTCCCCGCCGTGACGGCGGGGAGAGGTTCTTGTCTGGAGCGCTTATGGCGGCGGCATCACGGACCGAAACCACGGCTTCCGCACCGGCGGAGAAGATCCTTTCGGTCAACAATATCGAAGTGATCTACGATCACGTCATCCTGGTGCTCAAGGGCGTCTCGCTCGACGTGCCGAAGGGCGGCATCGTGGCATTGCTCGGCGCCAATGGCGCTGGCAAGACCACCACGCTGAAGGCGATCTCCAACCTGTTGCAGGCCGAGCGCGGCGACGTCACCAAGGGCTCGATCATCTTTGAAGGCAACGAGGTGCAGAACCTGTCGCCCAATGAATTGGTGCGCCGCGGCTGCATCCAGGTGATGGAAGGCCGGCAATGCTTCGCGCATCTCACCATCGAGGAAAACCTGCTTACCGGCGCTTTCACACGGCGCGACGGTAGGGCGGCGATCAGGAAAGATATCGACCTGGTTTATTCCTATTTTCCGAAACTGGCCGAGCGGCGCGACGCCATCGCCGGCTACACCTCCGGCGGCGAGCAGCAGATGTGCGCCGTCGGCCGCGCGCTGATGTCGCGCCCCAAGATGATTCTGCTCGACGAGCCGTCGATGGGGCTGGCACCGCAGATCGTCGAGGAGATTTTTGAGATCGTCAAAAACCTCAACGAGAAGGAAGGCGTTTCGTTTCTGTTGGCCGAGCAGAACACCCATATGGCGCTGCGCTTTGCGCGCTACGGCTACATCCTGGAAAACGGCCGCGTGGTGATGGACGGCGACGCCAAGTCGCTCGCCGAGAACGAAGACGTGAAGGAATTCTACCTCGGCATTTCCGGCGGCCGGCGTAAATCCTTCCGCGAAGGCAAACATTACCGGCGCAGAAAGCGCTGGCTGGCGTAAGCCATGCCCGACCACTACGATTCCCTCGAAACCCGCGATCCCGCGCAGCGCGAGCGTGTGCAAGCCGCGGCGCTGCCCGGGATCATCGCGCGCGCCATGAACGCGCCCGGTTGGGCCAAGCAGCTCGCCGGCATTGATCCGAAAACGGTCAATTCGCGTAGCGGCCTGGTCAAGCTGCCGGTGCTGCATAAGTCGGATATCGCGGCCTTGCAGAAGGAAAACCCGCCGTTCGGTGGCCTCGCTGTCACCGCGCCGGGCAAGGCGCGCCGGCTGCTGATGTCGCCGGGGCCGATCTTCGAGCCGGAAGGGCAGGGCATGGACTGGTACGGCGCCGCGCGCGCGCTGTTCGCCGCCGGCTTTCGCGAAGGCGACATCGTGCATAATTCCTTCGCCTATCACCTCACGCCTGGCGGCTTCATTCTTGAGTCCGGTGCGCATGCGCTCGGCTGTGCGGTCATTCCGGGCGGCATCGGCAATACCGAGCAACAGCTCGAGGCAATCGCGCACTACAAGCCTTCCGGCTATGTCGGCACGCCGGACTTTCTCAAGATATTGCTCGACACCGCGGAGAAGACCGGCAAGAACGCCGCTTCGATCAAGCGCGCGCTGGTAACCGGCGCGGCGCTGCCGGCCTCGCTGCGCGAGGAACTCAAAACACGCGGCGTCGCCGTGCTGCAATGCTATGCCACCGCGGAACTCGGCGTGATCGCTTACGAAAGTGAAAGCCGGGACGGCATGATCGTGAACGAATCCGTTATCGTCGAGATCGTGCGGCCCGGCACCGGCGATCCGGTCGCCGAAGGAGACGTGGGCGAGGTGGTGGTGACGTCGTTCAACCCGGACTATCCGATGATCCGGCTCGGCACTGGCGATCTATCCGCGCTGCTGCCGGGCGTGTCGCCCTGCGGGCGCACAAACGTCCGCATCAAAGGCTGGATGGGGCGCGCCGATCAGACGGCAAAGGTGAAGGGCATGTTCGTGCATCCCAAGCAGATTGCCGAAGTGGCCGCGCGCCATCCGCAGCTAACGCGCTTACGTCTGGTGGTCGGCCGCGAAGCCGAGCAGGATAGCATGACGCTGATGGCGGAGTGCGCCGCGCCCGATGCCGCGCTGGAGGCCGCGGTCGCCGCCACGCTGCAATCGGTCACCAAGCTCAAAGGCGCAGTCAAGCTGGTCGCGCCGGGCGCGCTGCCGAACGACGGCAAGGTGATTGCCGACGAGCGCAAGTCATGAGCCCTGCTACTACGGTCCCAATATCGGGCGGCCGCATCGGCGTGCTGCTGGTCAATCTCGGCACGCCCGACGCCACCGACTACTGGTCGATGCGGCGCTATTTGAAGGAGTTCCTCTCCGACCGCCGCGTCATCGAGGAGAACCCCATCAAGTGGTGGCTGGTGCTCAACCTCATCGTCCTGACCGTGCGGCCCGGCCGCAAGGGCCGTGACTACGATAAGATTTGGAACAAAGAGCGTAACGAATCGCCGCTCAAGACCATCACGCGTTCGCAATCGGACCAGCTCGAGGAAATGCTCGGCAAAGTCGCCAAGCACATCCGCATCGATTGGGCGATGCGCTACGGCAATCCCTCGATCCGCTCGCGGCTCGATGCGCTCGCCGCGCAGGATTGCGAGCGTATCCTGATTGTGCCGCTTTATCCGCAATATGCGGCGGCCACCACGGCGACCGTCTGCGACGAAGCCTTCCGCGCGCTCGCCGACATGCGCTTTCAGCCGACCTTGCGCGTAGCCGCGCCCTATTACGCCGAGCCGGTCTATATCGACGCGCTCGCGAATTCGCTCAACGCCGAGCTGGCCAAGCTCAAGTTCAAGCCCGACGTGATCGTCGCCTCGTTCCACGGCATGCCGGAAGACTATGTCGCCAAGGGCGACCCCTATTATAGCCATTGCACCGAGACCACGGCGTTGCTGCGCAAAAAGCTTAAGCTCGACGAGGAGGGGCTGATCATGACCTTCCAGTCGCGCTTCGGCCCGGCGGAATGGCTCAAGCCCTATACCGACGCCACCATGAAATCGTTGGCCGCGCACGGCGTGAAGAACATCGCGGTCATCATGCCCGGCTTTGCCGCCGATTGCCTGGAGACGCTGGAAGAGATCGCCATGGAGAATGCCGAGATTTTCAGGCACGCGGGGGGCAAGAATTTCGCGGCCATCCCGTGCCTCAATGACTCGGGTCCCGGCATGACGGTGATCCGCGACATCGTGCTGCGCGAGCTCAAGGGCTGGATTTGAGGCGAAAAACGCCCATCAACGTCCCGTTAACCATACGGTTTTAACTTCCGTTAACCAAAGTCCGCGGACCGGCGGTCGAGCGCACCTTTTGAAAAGGCGCGGCCGCCCGGCGTTCCGCCGTGGTCGGGAGAGCAGAGACCGCCGTGCCGCGCTTACGTCCTCTAATTCTGGTCACGCCGCGCGCCGCGCGCCTGCTCATGGCCACGTGCGTGGCGCTGTGGAGCGTGGACGCGCTGGCACAAACCGCGCCACCGCCTTTCCCTGATCCGCTGGCGCCAAACCTGCAATCCGATCCGCGCCATCCGCCACGCTTCCAGAAATTCACGCGGCCGGAGCTGGCGCGATTGGGGCCGCCCGCCAATTTCTCGCCCGCTGCGTCCGGCGCCGGCGTCACCGGATTCGATTCCACCAATGCCCGCAGGAAAACAAAACCCAAAGCAAGAGCGGCAACGGGCAATGCCAGAACGGCAACTCCCAGTGCAAACGCCGTATCGCCCAACGCGGACGCGATCCCGGCAACGGCCAATGCGCAGGCGATCGCGCCTGGCGTGGCCACGCCGCTGGCCGTCTCGCGCTACCAGACTTCGGCGCCCGACACCGGCGCCTTTGCCGGGGCGCACGGCGCGCCGCCGGTCGAACTGGGGCCGATCCGCAAGTTGCCGCCCAAGCGCAAGGCGCATAGCGAGCCCGACGATCCTTACGCGCGACTCGGCGTGCATGCCGGCGCTTTCACGCTATTCCCCGCGATCGAGTTGATCGGCGGCTACGACACCAATCCCGCGCGCTCGCCCGGCGGCCCCGGCGCCTCGCTTTACACGGTCGCACCGGAATTGCTGGTGCAGTCGAACTGGTCGCGGCACGAGTTCAAGGCCGACCTGCGCGGCAGCTATACCGGTTACAGCCCCGATCAAACGCCAACGCTGAGCCGGCCGAACTTCAACGGCAAGGTGGACGGCCGCATCGACGTAACGCGGGACACGCGCGTCGATCTCGGCACCCGCCTGCTGGTCGCGACCGACAATCCTGGTAGCCCGAACCTGCAAGCCGGCCTCGCCAAGCTGCCGGTCTTCGCTACCTTTGGCGGTACCGCCGGCGTCACGCATCAATTCAATCGCTTCGAATTGGGCGTCAAAGGCGATATCGAGCGCACCGCCTACCAGGACTCGATTCTGACCGACGGCACCACCGCCAGCAACCAAGACCGTAATTACAATCAATATACCGGCACGCTGCGCGGCGCCTATGAAACGCTGCCTGGCGTAAAGCCGTTCGTGGAGGTCGCCGCCGACAGCCGCGTCCACGATCTGGGCGCTGACATTAACGGATTTGAGCGCGATTCGACGGGCCTGACCGGCAAGGTTGGCACGACCTTCAATCTCGCGCGCACGCTCACCGGCGAAATCGCGGTCGGCTATACGCAGCGCAAGTACGAGGACCCGCGCTTCGATACTCTGTCCGCCCTGATCGGCAATGCCTCTCTTATCTGGACCGCGACGCCGCTTACGACCGTCAAACTGAGCGCCTCGTCGATGATAAACGAATCCACCGTTCCCGGCGTGTCCGGCACGCTCTCGCGCGACGTCGGCCTGCAGATCGACCACGCGCTGCGGCGCTGGCTGATTGCGACGGCAAAATTTGGCTTCGGCGTGGATAGCTATAAAGGCGGCAACGACACGTCGTCAGGCTTGGCGGCGATATGCGATTGCGTGATCTCGACGCCGGGCGAAACCAGCCCCGACCGCCAGGATTTGCGCTATCAAGTCGGCTTCGGTCTGACCTACAAGCTCAGTCCGGAGTTTCAGATCAAAGGCGAGGTACGCCACGACTGGCTGCGCTCGAACGTCGCTGGCAACGACTACGATGCAACCGTCTTCCTGCTCGGCGTTCGCATCCAGCGCTGAACCATTATTTTTTTGCGCATGATCTTACCCGAAAACCGATTCCCATCCCCGATCAAGTCGAGGACAAGCTTTTCGGGATCATGCGCTACTTCTCGGCGAGCAACCGTTTCAGCTCCGCGCGAAACTCCGGAGCGATGTCCTTGCGCTCGAGCGCATAGGCGACATTGGCGGCGAGAAATCCGATCTTGGAGCCGCAATCGAAGCTGCGGCCTTCGAATTTGAGGCCATAGAACGGTTGCGTGCGCGCGAGCGCTACCATGGCGTCGGTGAGCTGGATTTCGCCGCCTGTGCCGGCCGCCTGCTTTTCGAGGAGATCGAAAATCTGCGGCTGCAGGATGTAGCGTCCGGTGATGGAAAGATTGGACGGCGCCTCGGCTCGTTTCGGCTTCTCGACCATTTTGGTGATCGCGAAGGCCTTACCCTTGGGCTTTCCGACGCCCACCACGCCATACAAATGGATGCGGTCGGGCGGTATTTCTTCCACCGCGAGGATATTGGCATTGTCGTCGAGGTCCTTGGCGGCATCGATCATCTGGGCGAGGCAGCCGGGCTGATGCTGCACCAGCACGTCGGGAAGCAGCAACGCGAACGGTTCATGGCCGACCAGTTCGCGCGCGCACCAGATGGCGTGACCGAGGCCGAGCGGCGACTGCTGGCGAGTGAAGCTGAACGTGCCCGGCTCCGGCAAATCCTGCGATAATAGCGCGAGGTCGGCTTTCTTGCCGCGCTCGACCAAAGTGAGTTCGAGTTCGAACTGGCGGTCGAAATGGTCCTCGATCACCGCCTTATGCCGGCCGGTGACAAAGATGAAATGCTCGATGCCTGCCTGGCGCGCTTCGTCGACGACGTGCTGGATCAGCGGCCGGTCCACCACGGGAAGCATTTCCTTCGGCATGGCCTTGGTCGCCGGCAGGAACCGGGTGCCGAGGCCTGCGACCGGGAATATGGCTTTGCGGATGCGGGTCATGCGGGATTTATGATGGCTGCCGAGGTGTTGATTCGTTCAAGCGAGCAGAAAGCATGGCGGCAGGCGCGGGTCCAGATGGGTTCCACTAGACCATTAACGCCGTCGAAACGATATCGAGGCACCCCTAAGGGGATTTTGGGGACGAAAACAAGACCGGGATCGCAATGCGATTGATCCACCGATACGTCTTGGCCGCCGCCGTGACGGCGATTACGTGCAGTGGCGCGACCGCGCAAGTGCGCGACGACCGCTATCCCGGCGTGACCGGGAGCATCCCGCCGGCTGCCATTGCGTCGCCGGCCGGCGGGCCGGCCTGGAGCGGCGAATCGGGCTCATCCGGCGATCCCCGCATGACCGCTACGGCGATCCGCGCGGCCGCTGCCGACTTCCGCGGCTGCCTCGAACGCCTGTGGCCGCTCGCCGCCCGGCGCGGCATCACGCGCGCGACCTACGACGTTTACACCGCGTCGCTGACGCCTGACCTGCGCATCATGGATCTGCTCGACGGCCAGCCGGAATTTACCAAGTCGTTCTGGGACTATCTCGATCTCTTGGTGAACGACACGCGCATCGAGCAGGGCCGCGCGATCCTGCAACGCTATCGCGCGACGTTCGACGCGGTGGAGCGGGCCTACGGCGTCGACCGCTATGTCATCGCCGCGATCTGGGGCGTGGAGACCAATTACGGCACGCAGGATGGCGACCGCCCGGTGATCCGCTCGACCGCGACGCTCGCCTGCATTGGGCGGCGGCAAAACTATTTCCGCGAGGAATTTCTCTCGGCGATGGAAATCCTCGCGCGCGGTGACGTCAAGCCCGACCGGCTGGT
>DAIMKK010000023.1:0-7380 GCA_036721745.1 Pseudolabrys sp.
GAAAATGGATCGGCACCGAGCCGCCGCATGAATAAATCTGCCAAAGTAGTGCTAGGGTGCGGATCCATAACCGCGGGGCCATAGCCGAATAAAGCTTGGTCAGCGGCAACAATTTGTTTGCCAACGAAAGGAAGTCTCTGTGAGCGAAAGCGGCAGATTTTTCACCGACGGAGAAGCCTATGAGCGGCTGATGGGGCGCTGGAGCCGCCTCGTCGGCGAAGCATTCCTCGACTGGCTCGACGTTCCGAAGGGTCTTCGTTGGCTCGATGTCGGTTGCGGCAACGGCGCCTTTACCGAGGAGCTGATTGCTCGCTGTGCCCCTGCCGCTGTCGTCGCGATCGATCCCTCGGATGACCAACTCGCCTATGCGCGGACACGGCCCGGAGCAAAACTGGCGGAATTTCGCGTGGCGGATGCGCAGCTATTGCCTTTTGACGACGACAGCTTTGATGTCGCGATCATGGCCTTGGTGCTCTCCTTCCTTCCCGACCCGGCCAAGGCGGTCGCCGAAATGACGCGGGTGGTGCGGCCCGGCGGATGGGTTGCCACCTACATGTGGGACCTGCCGGGTGGTGGTGCGCCAGTCACTCCGATCTACGCGGCCGTGAAATCACTCGGCGCGGCCTCTCCGCTTCCGCCCAGACCCGGGGATTCAACGCGCGATTCCATGCAAGAATTTTGGAAAAAGGCTGAACTTAAATCGATCGAGACGCAGGTGATCCGCATCCCCACTGTCTATTCCGACTTCGATGACTTCTGGAACTCGAACACCGTACCGATCGGGCCACAGGGTAAATTAATCCACGCCATGTCACCGAACATGAGAGAGCAACTGCGAACGCGTCTGCGCGAGCACCTGCCGACTGCCGCGGATGGACGTATCGTTTACGAATCGTTCGCAAACGCTGTGAAGGGCCGGCTGCCGGAATGAGGAAGGGTTAGCGATACGCCACCAGCACCGCACCGACCGCGATCAGCGCGATGCCCAGCCAGTTCGGCGTGCTCAACCGCTCACCCAGAAACATGACGCCGAATATCGCCACGAGCACAACCGACAATTTGTCGGCGCGACCTTGGCGGCCTCGCCGATCTTGAGCGCGCGAAAATAACAGAGCCACGACGCGCCGGTGCCTAAACCTGACAGCAGCAGGAACAGATAAGTGCGCCCGGAAATTGTGCCGGGTGCCTGGAATTGTCCGGTCACCGCCAGCAGGAATCCGAGCGTGACGATGACCACGATGGTGCGGATGAAAGTCGCGAGATCGGAATTGACGTTCTCGACGCCGACCTTGGCGAAGATCGCGGTGAGCGCGGCGAAGATCGCCGAAAGCACCGCCCAAGTTTGCCAGGACGACGTTAGGTTCATTCGCTCACACCTTCATATAGTCGGGCGTGCCGCCAGTAAGAAAATCCTCGCGTGGCGGCGCAAACATGTCCACCACCTCGGTGTCCTCCGAAAAGAAGCCTTCGTGCTCGATACCGGAGGGGATCACCGCCACATCGCCGGCGCCCATGCTGCGGCGCTCGTCGCCGATGCGGAAATCCATCTTGCCCTTGAGCATCCACACGATCTTCTCGTTCGGATGCTTGTGGGCCGCCGCGTTCGCGCCGGCTTTGATTTTCCACCACACCATCATGCTCTGTTTGCCCGACAAGACCCGCCGACTGATCTTGTCGGTGATGCGCTCTTCCGGTAGCGCCGCGAGTTGCTGGAAACCGAACAGGACGGGCATGCAACCTCCGTTTTCTCGGGCTTAGCCAGACACCGCAAATTTTATCGCGAACAGCACCGCCAGCACCAGCACCGCCGGCGAGGCTTCCTTGACCTTGCCGGAGATCAGCTTGGCCAGCGCGTAGGTGATGAAGCCGAGCCCGATGCCGGTGGCGATTGAATAAGTCAGCGGCATGGTGATCGCGGTCACCACCGCCGGCGCGTACTCGGTGATGTCCTCCCAGTCGATTTCGGCAAGCCCGCGCGCCATCACGCAGGCTACATACAAAAGCGCCGCCGAGGTGGCGTAGGCCGGGATCATGCCGGCGAGCGGAGCAAACAGCAGCGCCAGCAAAAAGAAAATCGACACGAAGGCCGCGGTCAGCCCGGTGCGGCCACCGGCCGAGACGCCGGCCGCGCTCTCGATGTAGCTGGTCGTCGTAGAGGTGCCGATGGCGGCGCCGAACATGGCGGCGAAGCTGTCCGAGATCAGCGCCTCCTTCATGCGCGCGAGCTTGCCGTTCTTCATCAGCCCGGTGCGGTGGGTGACGCCGATCAGCGTGCCGGCGTTATCGAACACGTCGATGAACAGGATCGAGAACACCACGATCAGGAAAGTGCCCTCGAACACGCGCGAGAAGTCGAGCTGCAACAGCGTCGGCTTGATCGAGGGCGGCAGCGACACGATGCCGGAATAATGCGCCAGGCCCAACGGCAGGCCGATGATGGTGACCGCCAGAATGCCGATCAGCGTGCCGCCGATGACGCGGCGGTAGTTGAGCGCGACGATCAGCACGAAGCCGAGCAGCATCAGGGCGGCCACCGGGTTCTTCAGATCGCCCAAGGTCACCAGCGTCGCTGGCTGGGCGACGACCACCTTGGCTTCCTCCAGCGCGATGATGCCGAGGAAAAGCCCGACGCCGGCCGAGACCGCGAGCTTGAGGTTCTGCGGGATCGACTCGATCACGTATTGCCGGATCTTGAACACCGAAATCAGGAAGAACAGCACGCCGGAGCAGAACACGGCGGCGAGCGCCTGCTGCCAGGTATATTTGTAGGTCAGCACCACGGTGAAGGCGAAGAAGGCGTTGATGCCCATGCCGGGCGCGAGCGCAATCGGGTAATTGGCATATAGCGCCATCACCATGGTGCTCACGGAGGCGGCGACGCAGGTCGCGACGAACACAGCGCCGGCATCCATGCCGGTCTTGCTCAGGATCGCCGGGTTGACGAACACGATGTAGATCATGGTCAGGAACGTGGTCAGGCCGGCGATGAATTCGGTGCGAATGTCGGTGCCCTGCTCCTTGAGCCCGAAATACTTCTCCAGCATCCCCGCGACCGGCGTCGCGCTCGCCGCCGCCTTCGCTTCCGTTTGCTTTGCCCGTTTGGCCATGGGACCCCCTCCGCCGGCTGCCTCGAACTGCAAGCCTAGCCCGGACGCCGGCCGCCCGCAGGAGCCGCTGTTGTGGATGCTGTGGATAGCGCCGGGCGCCCCGCTACGATTTAGCGCAGGGAAGGAACGCAACGGGCTCGCAAAGACTTGATGGTTGGGATTAAAGTCGCGCCTTGGGGCGCGTGCGGACGGAGGCCTATATGGATTTTGATCCTGTCCTGCTGGCCCGCCTGCAGTTCGCCTTCACCATCATTTTTCACATCATTTTTCCGAGCTTCACAATCGGCCTGTCGGCCTATATCGCCACGCTTGGCGCGATCTGGCTGCGCAGCGGCGACGAGCGCTACCAGCGGCTGATGCGGTTCTGGACCAAGATCTTCGCGGTCTCGTTCGCGATGGGCGTGGTGTCGGGCATCGTGCTGTCCTACCAGTTCGGCACCAATTGGAGCCGCTTCTCGGTCGCCACCGGCAACGTGCTGGGGCCGCTGCTCGGCTACGAGGTGCTGGCGGCGTTCTTCCTGGAGGCGACGTTCCTCGGCGTGCTGCTGTTCGGCTTCAACCGGGTGCCGCCCTGGCTTTACGTGCTCTCCGCCGTGGTGGTCGCGACCGGCACCGCCATCTCAGCGTTCTGGATCCTGTCGGCCAATAGTTGGATGCAGACGCCGGCCGGCTACCAGCTCAAGGACGGCATCGCATTTCCGACCGACTGGCTTGCCGTCATCTTC
The DNA here is from genome assembly GCA_036721745.1 of Pseudolabrys sp. Lineage (GTDB taxonomy): Bacteria > Pseudomonadota > Alphaproteobacteria > Rhizobiales > Xanthobacteraceae > Pseudolabrys. Next base: position 3,833 of record DAIMKK010000023.1, read on the forward strand.
AATCCGAGCTTCCCCTATCGTTTCGCGCACATGCTCAATGCCGCCTACCTCACCACCGGCTTCGTGGTGCTGGCGGTGGGCGCGCGCTACGTGATCGCCGGCCGCCACATCGAAGAAGGCCGCATCATGCTGCGCATGGCGATCGGCTTGACCGTGGTGCTGGCGCCGCTGCAATTGCTGATCGGCGACCAGCACGGCCTCAATACGCTTGAGCATCAGCCGATCAAGATTGCGGCCATCGAGGCCCATTGGGACGGCAGCAAGCCGGGCGATTTCCATATCTTCGCCTGGCCGGATGAAGAAGCCGGCCTCAATCGATTCGAGATTTCGATTCCGAAGGGCGCGTCGCTGATCCTCACCCACCACCTCAACGGCCTGTTCCCCGGCTTGAGCAGCGTGCCGGCATCGGAGCGGCCGCCGGTCAAGATCGTGTTCTTCGGCTTCCGCATCATGTTGGGTGTAGGCTTCTTCATGATCGCCGCGGCGCTGCTTGGCGCCTTCCTGTGGTGGCGCGGCAAGCTGTTCGAAACGGGTTGGTACCTGCGCGCCATGGCGCAGTGCTGGTGGATCGGTTTTGTCGCGGTGATCGCCGGCTGGGTGGTGACCGAGAGCGGACGCCAGCCCTGGATCGTCCACGGCATCATGCACACGGCCGACGCCACCTCGCCGGTGCCGGCCGCCAGCATCGCCGGCACGCTGGCGCTGTTCGTGGTGGCCTACTGCATCGTGTTCTGGTTCGGCATCTACTACATCAATCGGCTGATCGCACAGGGCCCGAGTCCGGTCGCCGAAGAGGCCGGACAGTTTTCACGCCGCCCGATTTCGGCCGCACACTAGGACCGCATCATGGAATGGTATCTCCCTGTGATCTGGGCCGCCGTCATCGGCATCGCCGTCGCGATGTATGTCATCCTCGACGGCTTCGATCTGGGCATCGGCGTGCTGTTCCCGTTCGCCCGCAGCGAGGGCGAGCGTGATCAGATGATGCGCTCGGTGGCGCCGTTCTGGGACGGCAATGAGACCTGGCTGGTGCTCGGCGGCGCCGGACTGTTCGTGGCGTTTCCGCGTGCATACGCAGTTGTGATGCCGGCGTTCTATCTGCCGGTGATCGTCATGCTGCTGGCGCTGGTGTTCCGCGGCATCGCGTTCGAATTCCGCACCGTCTCGCGCAGCAAGACCTGGTGGAGCGTGGTGTTCACCGGCGGCTCGACGCTCGCCGGTTTCGCGCAAGGCGTGATCTTGGGCGGGCTGATCGAAGGCGTCCCGGTGCGCGACGGCGCCTATGCCGGTGGAGCGTTCCATTGGGCGACGCCCTTCGCGCTGCTGTGCGGGCTGGCGCTGGTCGCCGGTTACGCCTTGCTTGGTGCCACCTGGCTGACGATGAAGACGGAAGGGCCGGTCGCCATGCGCTCGCGCTCTCAAGCGAAATGGCTGCTGCTGGCGGTGCTCGTTTTCATGGCGGCGGTGAGCCTGTGGACGCCGTTAGCAGAGCCGCGCATCGCCGTGCGCTGGTTCTCGCTTCCGAATTTCTACTTCCTATGGCCGGTGCCGCTGGTGACCGCGCTCACCGCATTCCTGTGCTGGCGCTGGCTCGAGACTGGCCGCGAGGTGCCGCCGTTTTTGGCGGCGATCGCGCTCTTCATGCTGGGCTATCTCGGGCTGGTGATTTCCAATTTCCCTTATCTGGTGCCGCCCTCGCTCACCGTCTGGGATACTGCCGCGGCGCCGGCGAGCCAGATCTTCATGCTGCTCGGCACGTTGCTGCTGTTGCCGTTCGTGATCGGCTACGTGGTGATGATCTACTGGCTGTTCCGTGGCAAAGTGCGCGAAGGCGAATCATATCATTGAGGCGGGCGCACCGTGGCCCAGCCGAGGCGGATCAGCGGCAGCAACCCCTGGATCGAACGCGCAAATGAGCGCTGCACTTCCGGCACCATGGCGGGGAATTGCGCCTTCAGCGCCGCCGGCGGCGCGCCCGTGTTGTCGCGGGCTGGCCAGACCAGCATGCCGCCGGCTCTGCGGAAATCGGAGGGGCTCGCCCACGGGCTGCGCTCGGGCGCCCAGTCGAAATAGACATGCGGCCGGCTGGGGCTGGCTAGCGCGACCAGCGGCGCGATTTGCGCATCGCCGGTGACGTAGCCGAGCGGCTGGCCGGTGCGGCGCTGGAAACTATCGGCGAAGAAGCGTCCCTCGCTATTGGCCGGCTGCGAGACCTGCAAGTCAACCGTCGACATCCACGGCAGCAGCGCGATGCCGAGCAAAATGAGGACCGGCGGCGCCACCAGTAGTCCGAACCAGGTCGATGACACCATCCGCTCGCGATAGAGCGGTACTTGATCGCCGGCGGCGACCACCACAGCAAGACCGGACAGAACCACCAGCGGGGCGACGCGGTCGAGCGGGCCAAGCCGGCCGCTGGCGAAGACGACGGCGATCGCGGCAGCCGCCGGCATCAGCGCGAAGAAATAAACGAACAGACGCGCGAGCGGCTCGACCGGATTGCGGTCGATCAAGGGCGCGCGCTCGCGCCGTCGGCGCGGCCAGCCACTGGCGAACGCGACCAGAAGGCCGAGGCCGAGATGCGTCAGCACCAGCGCGATGCAGAGCCAGACGCCGGGAGACAGCGTGCCTGTGCCTGCGGCACGATCGTTGAGGCCGGAGACGACGAGATCGCCCGTGCCCTTCAGCCACGCCAGATGCGGGAAGATGACGAAGACGAACGGCAGCACCGCGATCCACGGTTCGGGTTTGAGCAACGCCGCGCGCCCGCGCGGGCTCACCAACGCGAACACGAGCAACAGCGCGATCAGGATCAGCCCGACATAGCTGGCAAGCAGCAGCAGGCCGAGATCGAGCGCGAGCAGGAACCAGTGGCCGCGGTCGCCTTCGCCGAGCGCGCGCCAATAGTGCAGCAGCGCCAGCGCCCACAGCGGCGCCGCCAGCACGGCCGGGCCGAAATCAGGGCTCGGCACCGTGAAGGCCGCGATGCCGACCATCAGCAGCACGGCGAGCACCGCGTGGCGCGTGCCGACGATGCGGCAGCCGAGTGTGAACACCGCCCAGTAGGTGACGACGATGCAGCCTTGCGCCAGCGCGTAGAGCCCGAACGCGCCGCCGAGACGATAGGCGAGTTCGCCGAGCCAGAACGCCAGCGGCGGCCCGAGATAGCTGCCGAGCACGAATTCGTGGCCTATGGCCAACAACAAGGGCACGTCGCCGGGCGGCGCGCTGTAGAACAGCGCCGGCATCAGCGTCCAAAGGACCGCCTGCGCGAGCGCGACGGTCCAAAACACCACAGCCGGGCGTCCGCGCAGGAATTCGATGATCAGGGAGACGTAATGCATTGGCCCGGAAGGAGTGAATACGGGGGGCCAGAGATAAAGAACGCGGGCTAAAGAGGCAACAACTCGACGACGGCCTCGTCAGAAACCTCCCCCAGCACCGCGAGCCGGGCCGCCACTGGCGCGAAGGATTTGCGGTGATGGATGGTCGGCCCCAAGCGCGCGAGCGCCGCGAAATGCTCGGGGACCGAATAGCCCATATGGCGC
>DAIMKK010000023.1:7390-15431 GCA_036721745.1 Pseudolabrys sp.
CCATCAGCCGGTCGCGGGTGACCTTGGCGATGATCGAGGCCGCCGCCACCGACAGCACTAGCGCGTCGCCCGAGACCACCGCTTCGCAGTCGCAGCCGCAATCGATCTTCATGTTGCCGTCGACGAAAACGAGCCGCGGCCGTACCGGCAGCGCATTCACCGCGCGCGCCAGCGCCCACAGCGAGGCGCGCAGAATGTTGTCGCGGTCGATGCGCTCGACCGCGCCGAACGCCACCGCCACCTGCGCCGTGGCGCAGATTTTCTCGTACAGCTTCTCGCGCTCAGGCGCGGCGAGCTTCTTGGAGTCGTTCAAGCCGCGCGGGATACGTTTGGGATCGAGGATGACGGCGGCCGCCACCACCGGGCCGGCAAGCGGCCCCCTGCCCGCCTCGTCGCAGCCGGCGACCGGGAAGATGCCTTTGTTGAGCGCGCGCCGCTCGCGCCGGAAGCTCGGGCGGAGCACGGGCTCAGCGAGCGGCAGACGTTGCGCGAGGGCTTTGCGGGGCATGACGCGCAAACAGTGCGCGACACGGCCCTCAAGTCAATGCGCGTCAGGCGGCATGTGGATGACCGGAATTAGAACAAACTGAGCTGCTCCGTCGCCGGCTGCGGCGCGCGGAAATGCGCGGTCGAAAGCGTAACCTTGCTGGCATTCAATCCTAGCTTCTCGCAGGCCATCTCGAAGCGCCGCCCGATCATCCAGGCGTAGGGCCCGGTGCCCTTCATGCGCTTACCCCAGGTCGAATCGTAATCCTTGCCGCCGCGCGTCTCGCGGATCAGCTTGAAGACGTGTTCATCACGATGCGGGAAGTTCGCCTTGAGCCATTCGCGGAACAGGTCGCGCACCTCGAGCGGCAGGCGCAGCAGCACGTAGCCCGCCTCCTTCACGCCGGCTGCGGCCGCGGCGTCGAGGATGTGCTCGATCTCCATGTCGTTGAGCGCCGGGATCACCGGCGCCACCATCACCGTGGTCGGCACGCCGACTTGCGCGAGGCGGCGCAGCGTCTCGAGACGACGCATCGGCGTCGCCGCGCGCGGCTCCATCTTGCGCGCCAATTCGGCGTCGAGCGTCGTCACCGAGAGCGCAACCTTGGCGAGCTTGCGCTCGGCCATGCGGGCGAGGATGTCGAGATCGCGCAGCACCAGCGCCGATTTGGTGACGATGCCGACCGGATGGCCGGCGCGCTCGAGCACTTCGAGGATGCGGCGCATGACTTGGTAGCGCCGCTCGATCGGCTGATAGGGATCGGTGTTGGTGCCGATGGCGAGCACCTTCGGCGAATAGCCGGGCGCGGAGAGTTCGCGTTCGAGCAACTCGGCCGCTTCCGGCTTCACGAACAATTTCGATTCGAAATCGAGCCCGGGCGACAAGCCTAGAAAAGCATGGGTCGGCCGCGCATAGCAGTAGACGCAGCCGTGCTCGCAGCCGCGATAGGGATTGATCGAGCGGTCGAAGCCGATGTCGGGGGATTCGTTGCGGGTGATGATCTTGCGGGTGGCGTCGGTCTGCACGGTGGTCTTGAACGGCGGCAGTTCGTCGAGCGAACGCCAGCCGTCGTCGAACGCGATGCGGGCGAGCGGCTCGTAGCGGCCCGAGGCATTGCTCTGTGCGCCGCGCCCACGCCGGCGCTCGAATTCGACCGCCACGCCGAGCAGTTCGGTGGCGTCGTCGACAAATTCGCCCGCCAGCGTGGAGGGCAGCTCCTTCACCGGCGGGCGTCTGAGGGCTGCAGACATTCGAGCCATCCTAGAACCATAGCGAGTAGAAAAGAACATAACAAGAACATTTTAATAAGGCCCACAATTTGGGCAGTTTAGCGCCTGATCTCGTGGGGCGTTCGGCAAAGCCCACATGATATGGTGCAAACCACTCCAGACAGGTTCCGGTTCCATGCTGAGCGCGATCATCTCGACCCACGAATCGGAACGCGCTTTGGTGCCGACGCTGGCCGCGCTGGTGCCGGGCGCCACCGCCGGCCTGCTCGGCGAGGTGATCGTGGTCGACGCCGGCTCGCGCGACGCTACCGCCGAGGTGGCCGACATTGCCGGCTGCCGCTTCATGGCGGCGAACGAGCCGCTGGGTGTGCGGTTGAAAGCCGCCGCCGCAAGCACGCGCGCGCCCTGGCTGATGTTCCTGCGCGCCGGCTGCGTGCCGGCGCCGGACTGGGTCGAAGCCGCAGAACGTTTCATCGAGGCAACCGACCGGTTCGATAGCGCCCGCGCGGCGGTGTTCCGCCCGCCCGGGGTGACCGACCTGCTGCGGCCGGGCTTGGCCGAGTTGATCGCGCTGTTGCGCGTCACGCTCGGCGGCGGGCCTAAGCCCGAGCAGGGCCTGCTGATCGCGCGGCGGCACTATGACGGCATCGGCGGCCATCCCGACGGCGCCGACGCCGAGGCCGCGATGCTACGCCGGATCGGCCGACGGCGCCTCGCTATGCTGACGACCGGGGCGCGGCAGGCGAGGTAAAAATTCTCGTCATTCCGGGACGATCGCGAAGCGGGCGGACCCGGAATCCAGATGCAACCACAGTTTAAGTGTCTGGATTCCGGGTTCGCGCTACCGTGCGCGCCGGAATGACATATTCTAGATACTTGACTTAGTCAACTAATTGCCCGATCTTGCCGCTATGTCGGCGATCCTGCAACGCACCGGCGCGGTGCGCCGCTTCAACCGCTTCTACACGCGGCAGATCGGCGTGCTGCGCAAAACTTTTCTCGAAAGCCCCTACTCGCTCGGCGAAATGCGCGTGCTGTACGAGATCGCGCACGGTGACGGCGTCACCGCCAGCGACATCGGGCGCGCGCTCGATCTCGACGCCGGCTATTTGAGCCGCGTGCTGCGCAATTTCGAGAAGCGCGGGTTGATCACCCGCAAGTCCTCCGCCAAGGACGCGCGCCAGAGTCAACTGGCGCTGACCGCGCACGGCAAGAAGGCCTTCGCGCCGGCCGAGCAGCGCTCAGAGCGCGACGTCGCCGCCATGCTCGGCAAACTCAAGCCCGATCAGCAGGCGCAGCTGATCGCGTCGATGCAGACCATCGAAACTTTGCTTGGCGATGCACCCGCCGCCAAGCCGTCCTACACATTACGCGAGCCGCGGCATGGCGATTTCGGCTGGATCGTTTCCCGCCACGCCGAGCTTTACGCCCAGGAATATGGCTGGACCGAGCCGTTCGAGGGCCTATGCGCGCAGATCGTCGCCGATTTCGTCAACAACTACGACGCCGAGCGCGAGCGCTGTTGGATCGCTGAAATGAACGGCGAGAATGCCGGCTGCGTGATGCTGGTGAAGGATTCCGACGAGGTCGCGCGCATCCGCCTGCTGCTGGTGGACCCGAAGGCGCGCGGGCTTGGCCTCGGACAGCGCCTAACCGACGAATGCGTAAAATTCGCGCGCGAGGTGGGCTACAAAAAAGTCAAGCTGTGGACTCACAGCATCCTCACCGCCGCACGGCACGTTTACGAGAAGGCGGGGTTCACTCTCACCGCCAGCGAAAAACGCCATAGCTGGAGCAAAGACGTGGTGGCGGAATTCTGGGATTTGGAACTGTAGTTACGCCGTCGCGCCTTTCGCCTTCGGCCGCCGCAGGTGCTCGTCGAGCCGCGGCAGGATCTCCACGAAATTGCACGGCCGGTAGCGGTAATCGAGCTGGTGCACCAGGATTTCGTCCCAGGCGTCCTTGCAGGCGCCGGGCGAGCCGGGCAGGCAGAAAATGTAAGTCGCATTGGCGACGCCGGCGGTGGCCCGCGTCTGGATCGCCGAGGTGCCGATCTTCTTCTCGCTAACCAGCAAGAACATCGTCGAAAAGCCGTCCATCTTTTTCTCGAACAGCGGCTCGACCGCCTCCGGCGTCACGTCGCGGCCGGTGAAGCCGGTGCCGCCGGTGGTGATCACCACGTCGATGAACTTGTCCTCGATCCAGTCCTTCACGCGCTGACGGATCGCCTTCACCTCGTCCTTGACGATCGATCGCTCGGCGAGCGTATGGCCGGCGGCGCGGATACGCTCGACCAGCAGCGTGCCGGATTTGTCGTCGGCGCGCTCGCGGGTGTCTGACACCGTGAGCACCGCGATCTTCAGCGGCACAAATTGTCGGCTTTCATCGATGCCGGGCATGGTGCGTTTCCTTAGAGCTGCGCCGCCGCGAAGGTATCGCAGGCCGCCAGTTTGCCTTGCGTGAAGCCGGTCGTGAACCAGCGTTTGCGCTGCTCGGCCGAGCCGTGGGTAAAGGCATCCGGCACGACGCGCCCCTGCGCGCGCCGCTGCAGCGTGTCGTCGCCGATCGCGCTAGCGGTCTGCAGCGCCGCGTCGACGTCGCCTGGATCGAGGAACTGCTTGCGTTGCTCGGAATGGTTCGCCCAGACGCCGGCGTAGCAGTCCGCCTGCAATTCCACGCGCACCTGGATGCGGTTGGCCGCCGCCTTGCTGCCGGCGGCCCGTTGCGCGGCCTGCGCTTTCGGCAAAGTGCCGAGCAGGTTCTGCACGTGGTGGCCGACCTCGTGCGCGATCACATAGGCTTGCGAGAATTTGCACGCGTTGCCTTGGCAGCCGCGAAAGCGCGTCTCGATCTCACGAAAAAAAGACGTGTCGAGATAGATGCGCCGGTCAGTCGGGCAATAAAACGGCCCCATCGCGGCCTGCGCGAAGCCGCAGCCGCCCTGCTCCGAGCCGGAAAACAGCCGCAGCCGCGGCGGCCTATATTGCTGTCCGCCGGAGCGGAAGATTTCGCCCCAGGTATCCTCGGTATTGCCCAAGACGGCTGCGACGAATTGACCCGCCTGATCGGTCGGCGTGCCGGTGCGCCGGTTGGGCTGCCGGTAGGGCTGCTGGTATTGCGAGCCGCCGCGGCTGACCATTTCCGCGCCGCCGATCAAAATGCTCGGATCGATGCCGGTCGCCCAGCCGATCAGGCCGAGCACGATCACGGTTCCAATGCCGAGCCCGCCGCCGCCGACCGGAAATCCGAAACCGCCGCCGCCGAATCCGCCGCCGGAACCGCGATCGTCCTCGATATTGTCGCTGCGGCGGAAATCATCCCAACGCATTTAAAACGTCTCCCACTTGTCGCGGCGGATCATTGCTGAAGCGCGCGCGCACGTCCAACCGTGCACTTTTTCGCAGCCGTCGCCATCGATTAAGCCTCGGTTAAATAGGCAGAATTTGCCCAGTTGGAAGTGCTGCCGATAAACCGTTTCTTCACCTTGAGCGGACATGATGCGTGCCTGTCGGTTGTAGGTCCCGCGTCGCCGACCGCGTCACCTGAGTCAGAGTCCTGAGTCATGGTTGTGTCGCGTCGCGGGGCGCCCTCACGGGCGCCCCGTGGAGTTTCAGAGACTCCACATCACCGCGTTTTGGTCGGCGACTGCGTCGCCGAGATGGCGAAACTGCCGGCGGGTTCCGTCGATTTGGTTTTCGCCGATCCGCCTTATAATCTTCAGCTCGCCAGCGACTTGAAACGTCCGGACGATTCGCACGTCGACGCGGTCACCGACGACTGGGACAAGTTCGACAGCTTCGCCACCTATGACGCCTTCACTAAGGATTGGCTCACCGCCTGCCGCCGCGTATTGAAGCCGGCCGGCACCATCTGGGTGATCGGCTCCTATCACAATATTTTTCGCGTCGGCACGATCATGCAGGACCTCGGGTTCTGGATCCTCAATGACGTGATCTGGCGCAAGACCAATCCGATGCCGAATTTTCGCGGCCGCCGCTTCACCAATGCGCACGAGACCATGATCTGGGCTTCGCGCGACGCCAACGCCAAGGGCTACACCTTCAATTACGAGGCGCTCAAAGCCGGCAACGAAGACGTGCAGGTGCGCTCCGATTGGACCTTCCCGCTCTGCACCGGTGAGGAACGGCTGAAAGGCGCCGACGGCAAGAAACTGCATCCGACGCAGAAGCCGGAAGCGCTGCTGGCGCGCGTGATACTTTCGGCGTCGCGGCCGGACGATCTGGTGCTCGACCCATTCAACGGTACCGGCACCACCGGCGCGGTGGCCAAGCGCCTCGGGCGCCGCTTCATCGGCATCGAGCGCGAAAAGAAATACGCTTTAGCCGCGGAAAAGCGCATCGCCGGCGTTGAGGTCGTGCCCTCGCCCTCGATCGCGCCCTTCGTGACCGCGCGCGAGGCGCCGCGCGTGGCCTTCTCGTTGCTGATCGAGCGCGGGCTGGTTACCCCCGGCGCGCTGCTAGTCGACGCCAAAAAACGCCACAAGGCGACGGTGCGCGCCGACGGCGCGGTATCGCTCGGCGACAGCGTGGGTTCGATCCACCGCATTGGCGCGCTGGCGCAAGGGCTCGAAGCCTGCAACGGCTGGACCTTCTGGCATGTGCAAACGTCGAAGGGGCTCACGCTGATCGACGAATTGCGCGCGGTGGTGCGCTCGGAGATGGCGGAAGCCGCGGAGTAGACTTTAGCGCCCGACCGCAACGCCAAGACGGATTCCGGACGCTTTTTGCAGACGGCTGATAACGGCGAACAGATTATCAGCGCGCGGATTGCCCTTCGGCCCGAACATCCGCATCAAACTTTTCGCCGGTGTGCCGGTTTCGCGCGCGAGACGTTCGAAACCGACCGTCGCGTTGATGTAATCGCGCAGCACCGCTTTGCCGACTTTCACATCGCCGGCCAGCAATTGCTGCACCGCTTCAGTGAATAACGCCGCGCGAAATTTTGGGTCGCGTTCGACCCGCTCCTTGACCATATCCTTGAACCTGCGTGTAAGTGGCATCTTAATCCTGTCCCTTCCTGCGCCGTTTATAGTCTGCCCATCGCTCGTGTGCTGCCGCGATGTCTTGTCCTTGCCTTTGCTTGGTTCCGCCACCCAGCAGGATGACAAGCGCTTCGCCGTCGCGCCCAAAATAGACTCGGTAGCCGGGGCCAAAATCGACACGGTATTCGAAGACACCCGCGCCGACCGCCTTTGCATTGCATTCGATAGGTTGCCTTGCTCGAGACGAGTCAGCGCGATCGTGATTTTCGTGGTGGCGTGCGGATCGAGACCGACGAACCGGTTCCGAAACGGACATCGCCCGGAAGCTTCAACATAAACGAGTACCTCCATTCAGATAGTATCATATATGTTACCAATTATGGCAAGCGCAAGGCGGCGATTCGGTAAAAATTCCCGAGACGTTTCGAATTAAGCCTTCGCGGATACCGCTTCGTACAATAGATCGAGCGCACGCTTGGCGAAGGCGTCCATATTCGCCCGCCGGTCGGCGCTGCCCGTCTCCAACGTGATCGCGCGTTCGATGGGTCCGGCAACCGCGATGCAGGTGTGACCCGCTGCGTCGCCGTAACGGTTGCCGGTAGGACCCGTAGCGCCGGTTTCGCCAAGCCCCCAGGTCGCGCCGTGACGCTCGCGCACCCGCCGAGCATTCATTTGGGCATAGGGTTCGGTCGACGGCCGAAAGCCTTGCATGTCGGCATCCCCGATTCCGAGCAGCGCCGCGCGCGCGGCCTTCGTATAAACCACTGCGCCGCCGAGAAAGTAGGCCGACGCGCCGGGAACGCTCAGCAAAGTCGCGGCGATCAGGCCGCCGGTCGAAGACTCCGCAACCGCAATCGTCTCGTGGCGCGCGATCAAAACGCCTGCGATTTTTTCCGCGATCGGCAGCAGCGATTGCATCATTCAAATTCCCCCATCTCCCAATTGGCATAGCACGCGAAATACGCCGACGTCGGCGCTTGCGAAATCTTTCGCGAATCGCTCGCCAAGTTTTTCCGCTTCGCTTTGGCGCAACGTATCGACCATGAAGCAGGCGTTTATTTTCTTGTCGCCGCCGCGCAGCTTTTCTTCCATCGACACCGGCTGGCCGGCAGGATCGACCGCCGTCCAAACCTCGCAGGCGGCGATGCCGTGGTCTCGCGCCAACGCGTCGGACAGCCTGGTCAGACCGCCGATATCCGGCACGTCGTTGAACCGCACGGTAACGGCGTAGGCCCCGCGAAAGCCGCCGCGCCGTAGCGTGCGGTGGCACACCGTACGGTTCATGTTGAGGAAAATTTCCGACATCACCTTGCGCGTCATTGG
>DAIMKK010000024.1:0-1583 GCA_036721745.1 Pseudolabrys sp.
ATCGATGCTCCCGCCATCCATGATCCTCCGAATCATGGTCGCCCATGGATTCAGATGTCAAAAGAAAATGCAACTGTAATGCTAAAATTCGCACCCGGTGGAGCTGGCACAAGTCCTTCGTAGTAGACCCGCGCATGATAGCCGAGCCACGACCCGGAAAATGAACGTTTGACCTCGTTCGCCGCTTTGTCCAGCGCGTCCAACGGTTGAGCAATCTCCTCTGCGTCGTTAGATGCGGCGGCATCATTCAACCTCTTGGCCAATTCAAACAGTTCTTCAAATGCCTGCATGTCTGAAATCTCTTCTAAGGCGCGTAGCCCGTAGGACGGATTAGCGCAGCGTAATCCGCCAATCGGTTCTTGAACACGACGGATTAAGCCCTCAGACAATTTTGGCACAGCGCCAAACTCGATCCGTCATCCTGAGGCGCGAGCGAAGCGAGCCTCGAAGGATGATCGGCTCCGGCCGTTGCCCTTCGAGGCGAACGCGTCGCACAGCCTGCTCGATGGCGCTCCTTCATCTCTCCCATATGGAGGGGTTGGCGCACGAAGTGCGCCGGGTGAGGGGTTACGGTCTATCGAGAGTCATTTGCCCCCTCACCCCAACCCTCTCCCCACGGGGGAGGGAGCGCGCCGTGCGCGTGGCACCCGCCTAACGAATCGACACCCCGCTATCGACCGACAAAACCTGCCCCGTCGTAATCACGGATTCGTCCGAGGCCAAATAAACCGCCATGTCGGCGATGTGGCTGGGCAGGCCGAGCCCGAGCAAATGCGTGGCGGCGAGCTTCTCGATGTCCTTGGCGCTTTCCATCAGCTTCTTGACCCGTTCCGTGAGCACGACGCCGGGCGCGATCGCGTTCACGCGAATTTTGTGCGGCGCGTATTCCACCGCCATTGAGCGCGTCATTGCGGCGATGGCGCCCTTGGCGGCGGTGTAGCAATCCCGCCCCGGCAGCGCTCGCAAGGCGACGATCGACGACATGTTGATAATCGAGCCGCCGCCCGCCTTGATGATGTGCGGAATACCGAGCTTCGAGCACAGGAAGGTGCCGAACACGTCGAGCGTCATGGCGCGCCAGAATTCCTCCTCGGACACCTCGGTGATCGGGCCGTCCTGCGACGTCGAGCCGCCGGCATTGTTGTGCAGGATGTGCAGGCTACCAAACCGCGCGATGGTTTCCTTGAAGGCGGCTTCGACGTCGGTGCGTTCGCGTACGTCGCAGTGAATGAAATGGGCGTCGCCGCCGGAATTCTTGGCCCGCGCGCGCGCCAACTGCGCGGCCGCCTCGCCGGTTTTAACGTCGATCTCGGCGATGACGACCTTGGCGCCCTCCTCGGCAAAGCGCTCCGCGGTGGCGCGGCCGATGCCGCTGCCGCCCCCCGTGATGAATGCCACTTTGCCCGCCAATCGCGCCATGCGAGGTGAGGATAGCATGCGCGCGCGGGCGCGCCAGCCTCAGCGCAATTCCGGCGTCGCCTTGAAATACTTGGCGTGCTCGATCAGCGCGTAGCGGTCGGTCATGCCGGCGATGTAATCGGCGATGTGGCGGGTGCGGACGCCCTCGTCGGTGAGTGCGGCCG